>JBOHMF010000142.1:0-9868 GCA_050730055.1 Allostellaceae bacterium | reverse complement strand
GTCTTGAAGATCGCCAAGGAGCCGATCAGCCTCGAAACCCCGATCGGCGACGAGGAGGATTCGCACCTTGGCGACTTTATCGAGGACAAGAACGCGGTTCTGCCCTTGGACGCTGCGATCCAGGCCAATCTGCGCGAGACGACGACGCGGGTTTTGGCGTCGCTCACCGCGCGCGAGGAGCGCGTCCTGCGCATGCGCTTTGGCATCGGCATGAACACCGACCACACCCTCGAAGAAGTCGGCCAGCAGTTCTCGGTGACGCGCGAGCGGATTCGCCAGATCGAGGCGAAAGCGCTCAGAAAGCTCAAGCACCCGAGCCGCTCGCGCAAATTGCGCAGCTTTCTCGATACGTGAGGAAAGGCCCCTCACCCCAACCCTCTCCCCGCAAACGGGGAGAGGGAGGGACCCGCGGCGAAGCCGTGGGAGGGTGAGGGGCGACATTCCTCCCTCCTTTCGCTATTCTACGGGCCCGTAGTTCAGTTGGTTAGAACACGCCGCTCATAACGGTGGAGTCGCAGGTTCGAATCCTGCCGGGCCTACCCCTCCGCCCGCCCCGATCGTCGCAACGCACCGCCGCCCGCCTCCGCGCCGGCGGCTGGGCACGCCGATGTCACCCGTGTCATCTCCGGTTGAAATGGTTGCCAGCGTGGGTCGAGCTGCCCTCCAAAAGCACGGAGAAGCCGGCCGCCCTGGCATGTCGGGCGGTCTTTCTCCACAAGGGGGCATTTGAGATGAGGCACTCAAAGGCTGTGGGAACACTTGGGAAAGTGGTTCCCACCCTGATGCTCTTGTTCGCACTTTGCGTGAGCGGCGCGACCCGGGCGATCGCGGACTCGAAGCTGCCGGTCTGCATCAAAACCCCGCCCTATGATACCGTCCCCTATAAGGCAGAGCGATTTGTCAAGGTCGCGCCCGGCGTCAAACTGGAGGTGCTGGACTGGGGCGGTCCCGGGGAGGCGATGGTGTTGTTGACCGGGTCGGGCGACAACGCGCACGTATTCGATTATTTTGCATTCCAGTTCACCGATTTCTTCCACGTCATCGGGATCACCCGCCGCGGCTGGCTGCCATCGAGCCAGCCCAAAACCGGCTACGATGTCGCGACCCGGGCGGCCGATGATATCAAGGTCCTCGATGCCTTGGGGATAAAGAGGGCCGTCTTTGTCGGACACTCCATAGCCGGTTCCGAATTGAGCGAGCTCGCGGTAAAATATCCAAGCTATGTCGATAAACTCGTCTATCTGGACGCTCTCGACATATCAAAGAGGTTCAACACGTTCCCCGATGTACCTTATCCGGATCTGTTTACTGACGCGAACCTTAAATCCATATTTACTTTCCAGGTAGCCGTTGCACGGTTGGTGGGAGTCCGCGAACCAATCCCGGCGGTCTGCCTGTCCTTCAAGTTTGACAAAAATGGAAGGGTTACGGGCCCCTCGACACCAGACTCCATCATAGATCAACTTGTGACAGGTGCGCAGGCTCCGGCAAAACCGCCAACGAATTGGGCGGCTATCAAGGAGCCGCGGCTTGGCATTTTTGCTCCCCCGACCGCCGAGAGCAAAGTACCCTGGTACTGGTATCTGAGTCCTGCCAAACAAGCAGAATTTGATCAACGGTTTCCGCGCCTTATTCAGTGGTACAGTGATGAAATAAGCAAATTTGGCGCAAAACATCCGGGAAGCCTTAAACCCATAGTATATTTACTGCCCGGCGCTCCGCACTATGTCTACATTAACAATGAGGCGGAGGTGGTGCGGCAGATGCGGAACTTCTTGGGGATACCCGTGGCAGGAAAATGATAAACAAAATGTTTTCTCTGCCCGGACTTTAGCCGGGATCATTCATAAGGGTTGCCGGATTGCGGCCGGAGAGCGGCATTCTGGCACAGCTTTCCACGGCGCCGGAGGCTCAGGTGGTGGAGTTTGAACGTTATGGCGGTTTTGGATTATCCTTGCTGCCGCATTCCGTTATATCAAGCAACATCGACCGGGGAACGGCCGGTCGATCGCCCGGCGAGGCCGGCGCACAGCCCGGATCATCCAGGAACGGGAAGACAGTCATGAAAGCGTCTGGAATGACGGCATCCGTTGCGGTGCGCTGGCTGGCACTCGGAGCGCTGGCGCTGTTTGGCGCCAGCCAGGTCACGGCGCAGGCGGCACCGCCGACCTATACCTACGCGCTGAAAATATACAACAACAGCGATCGCTACAACATCTATCCGGTGATCGCGACGCCGACCAACGACGCTGACGAATGGTTGCAAGGCGGGTTCCAGGTCCCGCAGGATCAGATCAAGACGCTGACCTACGGGCACAAGATGGTCTACCGCATCTACATCAACCCGAAGACGGGAATCCCGCCGCACGGTTCGGTCACGATCACCCTGCCGTTGTTTTCGCAATTGGCCGCGACGCCGGATCCGACCAAGCCTGACCAATACATCGACTGGTGGAATGGCGGTCGGGTTTATATCTACGACGCCCGTGCTCTCAGGCGGGTGCCGCCGCCGGCTCTGGCCAAGGATTACGCCGACGACCAGCCGAACCTTGTGACCCCGCTGACGCCCGGCCCGTCCTGCGCCGGCTGCGCCGACCCGTTCCCGCCAATCTTCAAGAGCGCGGTCGCGCTGCCGGGCAACGATCCCGCTCAGTTGACCGAATACACCTTGGACGGATTGGACAAAGGATCGGAGAAAACGGGCAAATTTTACCGGCTGGTTCCCGATACCGTCGATTACGACATTTCCTATGTCGATCACGTCTATCTGCCGGCGGCGATGGGGCCGGTTGCCAACCCGGATATCGGCTATATCGGCTCGATCAGCAGCATCGAGCCGTTCCGCAAGACAATGCAGAAGTTTCTCGATGTATATGATGGCTGGCCGGAGTATCTTGATCCCCTGACGGGCAAGTCTTTTCTCCGGATTCCTGGAACATACAACGCCTTCGTTCTGCCCAACTCCTCCCAGCCCGTAGCAAAACCCGAAATCACGACACCGGGAACGGCAATCACAAATCTGGAAACCTTGTGGACGGGCTGCACGAGCTCGGGCAAGGCCGGAACGATCTGCGACAAGATTCGCACGGTCAACGCCTTCTTCCTGACCAACTACGCCAATTACAAGACATTGGTCGCAGAGGGCAAATGCACGCCGCCAAAGACGCCGCCCGACCAGCCGCCGCTGAAGGAATTGCTGGCGCATGTCTATGGCTGGGTGCCGTGGAACGCCTATTGCCAGGGCGGCGCCGCAGCCAACGATCTCTCGCTCCTCCCCAATTTCCGCGCGGTGCACAAGACCTACATCGCGCTGCAATACGAAAAGCCGCTCGGCACCTTCAACCCCTATGTCAACCTGGTGCACGGCAGCGACTTTCTCGACATGCCGGGGTCCTACGCCTTCTCGATCGACGACGATGTCGGCAATATGCTGGTAGCGGGCAAAGGCATCATCATCGCGATCGGCGGCAGTGCCGGGCTCGAAAACGATGTGCAATATGACAAGAAGAAGCTGGTCAATGTGACCCTCGGCGACCCCAAGCCGCTCGCGCGCCCCGCATGGTCGCAGTACGGTTTCTGCAACGGCGAGCCGAAGCGCGACATCAAGACCCTCAACATTCAGATCACCTCGGTGCATTATCCCTGCACGATCGCCCTGACCGACGCCGCCAGCCGGAAGTACGTGTTTACGTTGCAGGAGCCGCCCTACCCGCCGCTCAATCAGATGTCCTCGACCCCGATCACCAATTGCAGCGCGCCCGGCGACTGGTGCAGTTTTCTGTTCGCCTATACCGAGCACGAGCCGGAGACCAGCAACTACGTCGTGGCGCGGGCGCCGCAGCCCCTCCCGTGACGGCGCGCCGGGATCGAGACTCGAAAGCTACGGCTCGCGGCCGAGGGTGTCGGCGGCATGGGCGCCGCGCCGGCCCATCGGCTTCTCGGGTCCGGTCGTGCTGTCGCGCTTTGTCTGGCGCTCGATCTCGGCGTTGAAAACGGCGCCGAGAAGCACGGCAAAGGCGGAGACGTAGAGCCACATCATCAACACCACGACCGCGCCGAGCGAGCCGTAGGTCCGGTTGTAGGTGGCAAACTCGCCGACATAGAGCGAGAACAGGGCCGATCCGGCAATCCACACCACCGTGGCGGCGATGGCGCCCCAATTGACCCAGTGCCACTTCGGCTCGGTGCGCGAGGGGGCGTAGCGGAACAGCACCGCTAGCGCGATCAGAACCAGTACGATCAGGATCGGCCAGCGCACGACCGTGGCGACCCATTGGCCAAAACCGCCCAGGGGCATCATGCCGATGACGATGGGCAGGACCGCGATCAGCGCCAGCGCGATCACCACGGCCACAATCGTCGCCACGGCCAGCACCAGGGCGGTCAGGTAGTAGCGGAAGAGGCTGCGTTTTTCCGCTTCGCCATAGGCCATGTTGAGCGCCGACATCATCGAGGTCGTGCCCGACATCACGCCCCAGATGGCGACCAGGAGGCTGATGATAAAGCTGATGCCGAGGGTCTGGGAGGAATGCGAGGTCAGGCTGTGCAACTGGGTCGAGATCAGGCCGAGCGCCTCGCCCGGCACCACCCCGTGCATCGCCGCGACCTGCTTGCCGACATCGGCCGGGTTGAGCATCAGGCCGTAGAACGTGACCAGCGCCGTCAGGGCCGAGGGGATCGCGAGAAAGGCGTAAAACGCCGCGCCCGAGGCCGCCAGCGACAGGTTCTTTTGCGAGATCCCGCTGCCAACCCGTTTCAGGATATCCCACCAGCCGCGGGGCGGGATCTGGCTTGGCCGCTCGGCCGGACGGTCATGCCCGTCCGCGGGGGGCGCCTCCTCGCCGCGCCGATCTTCAGTGTGATAATCCATGCGCCGCCCTCGGGTCGGCCGCCCTCAGCGGGAAACCGGAACCCCTTGTCCGAGCCAACACAGGCGCGATTCGCGCGGTTCCGCTCAGGACACCTGTTCGAGCTCGCGCGTCCGCGTCGAGCCGGCGGCGGCGAGATGATCCTTGGCCAGGACAGTGTAGACAGCCGGGAGGACGAACAGGGTAAACAAGGTTCCAATCGACATCCCGGCGACGACAACGACCCCGATCGAAAATCGGCTCGCCGCCCCCGCCCCGCTCGCGATCAGGAGCGGCACCAGACCCAGCACCATCGCCGCGGTCGTCATCAGGATCGGGCGCAGCCGGACGCGTGCCGCCTCCTCGATCGCGCGCCGCCGGTCGAGCCCGTCGCGCACCTGCAAGACGTTGGCGAACTGGACCATCAGGATGCCGTGCTTGCTGATCAGCCCAATGAGGGTGACAAGCCCGACCTGGGTATAGATGTTCATGGTCGAAAGGCCGAGAAACAACGGGAACATCGCCCCGCACAAGGACAGCGGGACACTGACCAGAATGACGAGCGGATCGCGCAGGCTCTCGAACTGCGCCGCCAGCACCAGAAAGATGACGATCAGCGCAAACCCGAAGGTATAGGTCAGCGCATTGCCTTCGCGCACGTATTGCCGCGCATCGGAAAGATAGTCATGGTTGAACCCGAGCGGCATCTGTTTTGCCTGCTGCTCAAGAAAATCGACCGCCTGCCCTATCGTCACGCCCGGCATCGGCACGGCCTGAAAGGTCGCGGAGTTGAGCTGGTTGTACTGGGTCAGGGCATTGGGATCGACGGTGGTCTTGAGCGAAACGAGGTTTGACAGCGGGATCGGCTTGCCCGAGGCCGAATTGACGTAATAGCGCGTCAACGTTTCGGGGGTCAGGCGGTCGGCGCGCGGCACCTGCGGGATCACCTCATAGGCGCGGCCGCCGAGGTTGAACCGGTTGACAAAGTTCTCGCCGACGAGGAGCGCCAGGGTGTCGCCGATCGACTGCATCGTGACGCCGAGGGCGTTCGCCTTTGAGCGGTCGATCTCGACCTGGACCACCGGCTGATCAAATGCGAGATCGCTATCGACGACGATAAAGAGACCGCTCTTGCGCGCCGCCGCCTTCAACCGCTCCATCACCTGGTAGATCTCGCGATAGTCGTGGGTCGAATAGACCACCATCTGCACCGGCAACCCGCCGATCGAGGCCGGCAGCGACGGCAGCGAAAAGGCGAAGGCCTGAAGACCGGGGATCGCGTTGAGCTGCTGCTGCAACAGCGGCTTCAATTGCTGGGTCGAGCGCGTGCGCTCGTCCCACGGTTTCAGGATGACGCCGGCGATGCCGGTATTGGGTCCCTGGTTGCCATTGACGATAAAGCGCAGATAGGTCTCGGGAAACGAGGTGAAGGCGTGGTCGAGCGCACCGTCATAGGCTTCCAGATAATCGAGATTGGCGTATTGCGGGGCCTTGATCAGGGCAAAGAGCACCCCCTGATCCTCTTCGGGCGCCAACTCCTTCTTGGTGTGCAGATACATGAAGACGAGGCCGATCACCACCGCGAGGCCAAAGAGGGCGGTGACCGGGCGGTAGTCGAGCGAGCGGGTGAGACGGCGCTTGTACCAGTCCGCAAGGCGCGAGAAGCCGCGATCGATGACGCGCACAAAGCGCCCGTGCGGCATCTCGGGCGACAGCAGCAGCGAGCACATCATCGGCGACAGGGTCACCGCGACAATGCCCGAGATGATGACCGCTCCGGCGAGCGTAAAGGCGAATTCGCGGAACAGCGTGCCGGTGACGCCGCCGATAAAACCGATCGGGGCATAGACCGCGGCCAAGGTCAGGGTCATCGAGATCACCGGGTTGGCGATCTCGCGCGCCCCGATCAGGGCCGCCTGAGCCGGCGTCCTGCCCTCCTCGATATGGCGGTAGACATTTTCGACGACGACGATTGCGTCATCGACGACAAGCCCGATCGCCAGGACCATCGCCAGGAGGGTCAGCAGATTGAGACTGAAGCCCATCGCCGCCATCAGCGTTCCCGCGCCGATCAGCGACAAGGGGATCGTCACGATCGGGATCAGTACCGAGCGGAAGCTGCCGAGAAACAGAAAGATGACGCAGATGACGATGCCGATGGCGAGCGCCAGGCTCGATTGCACCTCGTCGATCGAAGCCTGGATGAACCTGGTCGAGTCATAGGCGACCTGCATCGTCACCGCAGGCGGCAGATTGCGCTGGATCTCGGGCAGCAGCGCGCGCACGCCCTTCACCAGGGTCAGCGGGTTGCCGGTCGGGGTCGCCTGGACGCCGATGAACACGGCCTTCTGCCCGTTCATGATGACGCTTGACTGCCAGTTCTGCGGGCCGAGCGTGACGCGGGCAATGTCGCCCAATCGCACCACCGCGCCGTTCACGCTCTTGACGACCATCCGCTTGAACTGGGCGACATCGGTGAGGCCGGTATTGGCGGTGACATTGGCGATCGTGAAATAGCCCTTCGCCTGACCCGGCGCCGCCTGATAGTTGTTGGCCCTGATCGCGGCGGCGACATCGCTCGCCGAGATGCCGCGCGCCGCCATCTTCACGGGATCGAGCCAGATCCGCATGGCAAAGGTCTGGCCGCCGAGGATGTCGGCCGAAGCCACGCCGGGAACGGTGACGAGGAGCGGCTGCACCACCCGCGTCAGATAATCGGACACCGCCGCGCTCGACAGTTGCGCGCTCGAAAAGCCGATATACATGACCGCCGTGGTCTGCCCCGTCGCTTTTGTGATGATCGGGTCCTGCGCGCCGCCCGGGATCAGGTATTTGACCTGCTGGACCTTGGCCATGACCTCGGTCAATGCCTGATCGGGGTCGAAATTGAGGCGGATGTAGGCGATGACGGTGCTCGTCCCCTGGATCGAGTTGCCGGTCAGATAATCGACGCCGTCGGCCGTCGCCACCGCCTGCTCGATCGGCGTCGTGATAAAGCCCTGCATCAGTTCGGGCGAGGCGCCGGGATAGAGCGTCGTCACCGTGATCGTGGTGTTTGACAGTTTCGGATATTGCCGGATCGGCAAGGCCAGCATCGCCCGCAACCCGATCAACAGGATCAAGAGGCTGACCACCAGGGCCAGCACCGGCCGGCGGACAAAGATGTCGGTAAAGGCCATGATATCGACCGGTCCTGGGACCTCAGTGCAGGCTCGGGTGGACTGGCAATTGCGGCGGCGGCAGGGGGCTCAGCGCGACCGGGGCGCCGTCATGGAGCTTGACCTGCCCCACCGCGACGACGCGCTCGCCGGGCTTCAGCCCGGAGAGCACCGCGACCTCGTTCCCCCAGCGCGCCCCGGTCTTGACCAGGCGGCGCACCGCTTCGAGAAGCGGTTTGCCGTTGGCGGCCTTGCCGCGCGCCTCGACCACATAGACGCTGTCGCCATAGAGCGAGTAATCGACCGCCGTGGCCGGCAGGATCACGACATCGGGGCGCGCCGGCAACACCACCGCGGCATCGACAAACATCCCCGGCAGGAGCGCGTGGTCCGGGTTTGCCATCTCCGCCTGGACCGTGATGGTGCGGGTATCGGGATCGAGTTGCGGGTCGATCGTCGTGATCCTTGCCTTGAAGATGCGCCCGGGAAAGGCGTCGGCAGTGACATCGATGGTCTGGCCCGGGGCGATCTCGGCGCGCTGCGTTGAGGGCAGGGTAAAGTTCACGTACAGCGTCGAGAGATCGGTCAGGCTGACGATCGCCGCCCCGGGGTTGAGATATTGCCCGAGATCGACGTGACGGATGCCAAGCTGCCCGGCAAAGGGCGCACGCACCAGCTTTTGCGCGATGACCGCCTCGGTCTTCTGGATCAGGGCGGCGACCTGGGCGAGTTGGCTCTGGTCCTGATCGACCGTCTGCTGCGGGGTGAACTGGCCTTTGACAAGGCGCTGGGCGCGTTCGAGGGTGATCCGGGCGAGGCGGTACTGCGCCTCGTAATTGGCGAGATCGGCGCGGTCCGGCGCATCGTCGATCTGAACCAGCGGGTCGCCCGCCTTGACGACGCTGCCCGAGTGAAAAAAGATCCGGGTGACGCGCCCCGCCAGTTCGGGGGCGATCGTCACCTGGCGCACCGCCGATAGCGAGCCGATGCCGCGGGCAAAGCGCGGCGCCGTACCGGCTTTTGCCGCAACGACGCTGACCGCGGCCGGCGGCGGCTTCATATGGGTGAGAAAGGCGGTGATCATGTGGGTGCGGAAGCGGTCAAAGCCGTAGAGCGCGCCGAGCACCAGGATCACCAGAACGCCGACAATGGCAAACCAGCGCCCGAGCCTGGGGCGCGGCGCGACCGGCCGCGCGGCGTCGGCGCGCTCGCGCAGCCGGCGCTCCGGACTCACAGTTTCCGAGGGCATGATGCCTCCCCTGTTCGGCCCCCTGTCAGACCGCCGCGCGTTCGGCGAGCGCGGCGGCGATGGCGGCGTCGCTCATGCCGAGGCCGCGCAGAATAAACCCGCTCGCCTCCCCCGCCAGCGCTTCGAGGCTGCCGGCATAGGGCACGCAGGCGCGGCCCGGCAACCGAGCGAAGGCGATCATCATGACGAGGTGCTGGGCGAACCAGAACAGATTGGGGGACGTGAGCGGACCCGGCCGCAGATCGCCGGCCGCGATTGCCGATTGGAGCGAGGCGGCGAACAGCGGATGCACCTTCTCAAAAATCCGCTCAAACAGCTCGCGCGCATATTCCCCGTCTTCAAGACAACTGTGGAGGATGAGCCGCAGGCGGGTGTCGAGATCGGACGGATCGACGCAGGCGGCAAGCAGAAAGTGCCGGGTCATGCCGTGGATCATGCGCACCAGCGTCCTGGTCGAGGGTTCGAGCACGGCCAATCGTTCGAGCGCCGGATCGCCCTCGCAGCCGAGCCGCAGGATTTCGTCGTAAAGCTGTTTCTTGCTCGGGAAGTGGCGGAACAGAAGAGCCTCGGAAATCGCCGCGGCCTCGGCGATTTCCTTGGTCGTGGTGCCGGCA
>JBOHMF010000141.1:0-9889 GCA_050730055.1 Allostellaceae bacterium | reverse complement strand
TCGTTGGACGACACGGCGCCCATCGCGCGTGAGGTCGCCGGGATCTCACGCCCTTTGCCGCCGCGCGCCCGTATCCGCTTGATTTCCGCCTCGATCTCCCGCCGCCACGCCATTTCGTTCCAGTCGTCGGGACAGCGCAGGGCGTACAGGATCTCCCGGCCGTGCGCGTGGTGCGCCTCGATGCGCGGCAATTCGCGGCTCAATTCCTGTGCCAGCGCGATCAACTCCTCGCCCTTCTCGCGCGCCTGCCGGATCATCTGGCGGACAATCTCAGGCGGCGGATCGCGCCGTCCCATGCGCCACAGATAGAGCCGCCACCGGCTGACGCCCCACAGCGTGCACACCTTTCGCCTCCCGCCGAGGACATCGACGAGAATGTTTAGCCGCGACGGCTTGCGCCGCCCGCCCGGTCCTTGCCATGAGGCGCGAGGCATGGCGAACAGATAATCCTGAACGCGGCAGCGCGCGGGGGGAAGGCGATCAGATCACGATGTCATCGCGTTATGCGCCGGTGCGCGAGCCTCACACGCGCCGCGACGGCTTCCCGCAGGACAAGGACAACACCTCGGCGGCGGGCGCGTCAGGGCTTGGTACAGCCAACGTGACGCGTGACAGCCGAGTTTTTGGTACCTCGGGCGCGCGTGCGCGCGCGAGGGGTGGGGTGGGGGATTTTCGCGAACCGCCCACGCTATGATCCCGCCTCAAAATACGCGGCGTTTCTACTGCGCCGCCGTTTGTCACCAGGGCCACAGCCCCTTGCTGAGCGCCCTGTTCAACAGCGCGACCACGGCGTCCTCAACAGCGGCCCTGTTGCCGCGCCGGGCGGGATCGAGCCAGCCGAGTTGGACAAGGCGCGCGATCGCTTTCGGCGGGCACTCGATGTCGATCAAGACGACGCCGGCCTTACGCCGCGCGCGGTAGCGGCGTTGTCGTGCGGCGGCCAGGGATGGAGTGGGATCGGTGAGGGCGCTCATCGCGCCTTCATATGGATATGGTGTCACGCGCCAGCCGCCGATGCCCGCGGCGCTCACGGCGTAGCCTCATCCGCGATCCGGTAAGCGGGATCGAGTGCCGGTGCAAGCGCGGGAGGAACAGCGGCACGATAGATGCTCTGCGGCACCGCGCGCGATGTGCCGAGGCCGCTTCGTAGGGCAGCGAGGGCAGAGTGCCACTGGCGAGCGCGTCGCGGATGTAGCGGCGCCCCGCAGCGTCAAGCGCCCGGCGACAGCGCGGAGAGCAAAAGCGCTGCCGCTTGCCGCCGGTGATACGCGGCGTGAAGGCGCGGCTGCACCAAAAGCAGTGTTCAGACATCGGCGCTCGCATCGGATAAGGGCGCCCCCTCCGGCGCGCGCATCGCCGTGGCCATCAGCCTGAGCGCCGCCTCGACCTGCTCAAGCTGCTCGTCGGTTAGCAGCGAGGCGTCGAAGCGCGCGCGGTCCTCCTCGAAGTCGGGCTGATCAATCGCCTTGATGCCGGCGCGATCTAGCACCGAATTCGTGGCGATGACGGCGACCCGCGGATCGGCGCAGCGCATCAGTTGAATCTGGATATCGATCGCCTCCGGTGCGGCATCGAGCGCCTTGCGCCGAGCCAAGCGGTAAAGTTCGCGTTTGTCCCGCGAAACCGCGCCTGCGCCGAGCGGGTTGGCGACCTGTCCGGGTTTGAACTGGTGCGCGACCATCGCCGCGGGGAGCTTGCGCCGCTTCGCGCGCGTGCGCGCGTCTGTGCCGTCTAACAGGCTCATATTGGGATCATACCATGATGCAGCGCCAAGCGCGATTTGCCTCGGCTCCGTCGGCAAAAAGTGTTTCAATCGGAGCGGGAGATAAACCAACGACAACAGGCGCCGCAGGGAGCATCTTCCGACTGATCGACCATGCCCTTGCCGGCTTGGCGGCGACGCCAAGCCTCAGCGCCCGTCCTATGCGACGGCGATAGAGGAGTTCGAGCTGTTGAGTGCTTTGAAGAAAAGGGCGACGGATCTCCAGCCCGAAATACCGGGGCTGGCGAGCAGACCGGAACTGGCTGCTGATCCCTTTCAGAATCTCGAAAAATTCGAGGCAGAACTTTGGAAGGTGGCGGACGAGCTGCGGGCGAACTCCAACCTCGCCTCCAATGAATACTTTATGCCCGTCATGGGCCTGATCTTTCTCCGCTATGCGACGACCCGCTTCTACGAAGCGCAGGCGGCGATCGAGGCCGATAGGGCCGCCGGCCGTATGCCGGATCGGCCGCTCGTCGCCGCCGATTTCCATCGGCGCCGTGCGCTGATGCTGCCGGAAGCGGGGTGGTACGACGTGCTGTTGAAGAAGCTCAAGGACGGCAATCTCGGCGCGGCGCTGACCGCAGCGATGGAAGCGGTGGAGGAGGCGTTCCAGCCGCTTGCCGGTCAGCTTCCCAAGGACTACGCCCGCTTCGAGGACGATCTTCTCGAACGCATGCTGCGGATGTTCGACTCCGAGGGCCTGCGCACCGCCTCGGGCGACGTGTTCGGCCGCATCTATGAATACTTCCTGGCCGAGTTCTCGAAACAGCGCGCGCACGACAACGGCGAGTTCTTCACACCGCCCTCAATCGTCCAAACCATCGTCAATGTCATCGAGCCCGATCACGGGATTGTCCTCGATCCGGCTTGCGGCTCAGGCGGCATGTTCGTGCAGACCAGCCACTTCATCGAGGGCGCCGGTCAGGACACGATGAAGCGCGTCACCTTCTACGGCCACGAAAAGAACGAGACGACCGCCAAGTTCGCCCGCATCAACCTCGCGGTCCACGGGCTGGAGGGCAAGATTCACGCCGGGAACGAGGCGATCACATACTACAGGGACCCGCATGAACTCGCTGGCAAATGCGACTTCGTGATGGCCAATCCGCCCTTCAACGTGGACGAGGTCGATGCGGAGAAGGTCAAGAGCGACAAGCGCCTCCCCTTCGGCCTGCCCGGCGTCAACAAGGCGAAGAAGGTGTCGAACGCCAATTACCTGTGGCTGTCCTACTGCTACACCTATCTGAACGGGACCGGCCGCGCCGGCATCGTGATGTCCTCGCAGGCGTCGAGCGCGGGACGGGACGAAGCCAAGGTGCGCCAGAAGCTGATTGAGACCGGCGCGGTCGATGAGATGATCGACATCCGCGGCAACTTCTTCTACACGCGCACCGTGCCGTGCCAGCTCTGGTTCTTCGACCGGGCGAAGGAGACGGACCCGGCGCGACGCGAGCACGTCCTGATGCTCGACGCGCGCGGCATCTACCGCAAGGTCACGCGCGCCATCTACGACTTCAGCCCTGAGCAGCAGAAGAACATCGCCGCCATTGTCTGGCTCTACCGCGGGCAGTCGGAGCGGTTTCTGAAGCTCGTCGAATCCTATGTGGCGCAGGCGATCGTCGAGGGCGAGGCGAGCGCGGCGCCTCTGGAAGCGTACGAGGAGGCGCTCGGCAGGCTGATCGAGCTGATCGAGCCGTTCGCGACGCAAAAGCGCATTGACGATCCGCTCGCCGAGCCATGGGAGGAACTGACCGGCGCGCAGGCGACTCTGGCGGCGGATATCGAAGCCTTCGCAGACGAGAGCGCGAAGCGGGCGGCGGCTTGGGCGGGCGCGGCGCGCGACAATGCCGGACTCCATGCGGCGCGGAAAGCGCTGCACCCGATGGTGGAGCGTTGTCGGGACCTGACAAAGCAGATCGACCTCGCGGCGAAGCTGGCGGGCCGGGTCATCGACCTCTGCGTGAAAGAGCTGGAGGCACGGGACTCCGACCTGTGGGCCAATGCGGACGTGTCGCGGGCGCGCAGGGCGCTGGAGACGGCACGGGCCGAGGCGGTCGAGGCATTGCGCCGCGCGCGCTATTTCGTGCGGCAGGCGGACTGGCTTCAGGAGCGGTTCCCGGACGCAATGTTGTGCGATGTCGAGGGGCTGGTGAAGCGAGTCGATCGCGCAACCATCAAGGCGCACGACTGGAGCCTGACACCCGGACGCCATGTCGGCGTGGCGCCGGAGGAAGAGGACGAAGATTTCGACTTCGAAGAGACGCTGCGCGCTATCCACCTCGATCTTAAGGGCTTGAACGAGGAGGCGGCGGAACTGGCCGCGCGGATCGCTCGGAATTTTGAGGAGTTGGGGGCGTGAGCTGGCGCGACTGCACCCTGGGTGATGTCATAACTCTCCAACGCGGTCATGATCTACCCGAGAGCAATAGAAAAGGTGGCCCGATTCCCGTTGTCTCTTCATCAGGGATTACCGGCTACCATGATGAGGCGAGAGCGGAACCGCCCGGGGTAGTGACCGGCCGATATGGCACGCTCGGCGAAGTTTATTTTGTTGAAGAGCCTTACTGGCCTCTGAACACAGCCCTATACGTTGTGAATTTCAAGGGGAATGATCCGCGCTTTGTAGCCTACTTTCTTCGAAATACTCTTCGGAATTATGAGAGTGAGAAAGCCGCAGTACCAGGAATCAATCGGAACGTGCTGCATCAGTTCAAGGTTCATGTGCCAGATCGGCCGGTTCAGGAATCCATCGTTACTGTTCTGGCTGCCTATGACGACCTGATCGAGAACAATCGGCGGCGGATTGCGCTATTGGAGGAAGCGGCGCGGATGCTCTACCGCGAATGGTTTATCCACTTCCGCTTTCCCGGCCATGAGCACGTCAGGATCATCGACGGGCTCCTCCCCGAGAAGTGGGAAGCTCTCCCTGCATCATCAGCCTTTGAAATCAATCCGCCGAGACCGAGTAATGGTAACGAAGAGATAACCTATATTCCTATGGCTGCGCTCTCGGAATCAGGAATGACTGTCGATCACGGCCATTCCGAGATTCGCACCAAATCAACGAATGTCCGCTTCCAAAATGGCGACACTCTTTTTGCGCGGATCACCCCATGTCTTGAGAACGGTAAGACAGGATTTGTGAATTTTCTTAATGAAAACCAGGTTGCTTGCGGTTCAACCGAGTTCATCGTGCTTCGTGGCCGGCGCGTCAGCAACTACTTCGCCTATCTGACGGCTCGACAGGAAACATTCCGGGAAAACGCAATCAGAAGCATGATCGGATCATCCGGGCGGCAGCGGGTCCAACCGAATTGTTTTGATCGCTATCGCGTCCCCATTCCTCCGCCGGTGCTTGCCTCAGTTTTTGATGATCAGGTGTCGGCAATGTTCGAGCAAATCCGGAACCTCGACCAGCAGAACCAGAAGCTCGCTCAGGCTCGCGACCTTCTGCTGCCGCGGCTGATGAATGGCGAGATTGCCGTATGACCGGCGCCCGCCCGTCTCCACCCGGGAGGCCGTAGCGCGATGGCGGCGACCGGCATCAACAGCGAGGACCGGCTCGTCCAGAAGACCTTCGCCGACCACCTCGAACAGGTGCTTGGATGGGAGAGCGTCTATGCCTGGAACGAAGAGACCTTCGGACCGGGCGGCACGCTCGGCCGGGCGGATGCGCGCGACGCGGCCCTGACCCGCGATCTGCGCGCCGCGCTCGAACAGTTGAACCCGGAGCTGCCGGCCTCGGCGATCGATGACGCGCTTCGCAAGCTCACCGCCTATGACGTCGGCCGTTCATTGGTTCAGCACAATCGGGATTTCACGCGCCTCATCCGCAATGGCGTCCCGGTCCAGTACCGCGATGCTGCCGGCCGTCTGCGCGATGCACGTGCGCGCGTGATCGACTTCGACAACCGGCCGGGCAGCAACCGCTTCCTCGCCGTCCGCGAGCTGAAACTGACCGGGGTGCGCACGCCGAACTATAACCGGCGCGCCGATCTCGTCTGCTTTGTCAATGGCCTGCCATTGGTCTTCATCGAGTTGAAGGCGGTCTATAAGAACATCCGCGCCGGGTTCGACGGCAATTTGCGCGACTATCTCGACGAGAACGTCATCGCGCACGCCTTCCACCACAATGCCTTCCTGATCGTCAGCAACGGCGACCATGCCCGCTACGGCACGATCACCAGCGCATGGGATCACTTCGCCGAGTGGAAACGCAACGACGAGCGCGACAAGGGCCGCCTCGACGCCGAAATCCTGCTCAATGGCATGCTGGCGCACGACCGGCTGCTCGATATTGTCGAAAACTTCATCCTGTTCGATGAAAGCAAGGCGGGCGGGACGCGCAAGATCGTCGCGCGCAACCATCAGGTGCTCGGCGTCAATTTAGCGGTCGAGTCGGTAATCCGGCAGGAGGTGCTGAAGCGCGAATTCCCGCCGGGCGAGCGGCTCCAGCATCGCGTCATCGAATTGCCGCTGGAGAAGCGCGCCGCCGCCGACCGGAAGCGCCGTCCGGCCACCGCAAGGGATGAGGCCCCGGCGCCGGCGCCGCCCTCCTTCGTTCCCGAGGGGCCGGTCAGCATCGTCGAGCGGGCGCACCCCGATCTCGGCCGGCTCGGCGTGTTCTGGCACACGCAGGGCAGCGGCAAGTCCTATTCGATGGCCTTCTTCGTCGAGAAGGTCCGCCGCAAGGTGCCGGGCAATTTCACCTTCCTGCTGATGACCGACAGGCACGATCTCGACGACCAGATTTTCAGAACCTTCATCGGATGCGGCGTCGCCGACGATCAGACCCCGCGCGTCGCGTCAGGCCCGGACCTCGAACGGTTCTTGAAGGAGAACCACCGCTATATCTTCAGCCTGATCCACAAGTTCAACCGCGACGTAAATCCGGAGGCGCCCTATAGCGAGCGCGACGACATCATCGTCATCTCCGACGAGGCGCACCGCACGCAGGCCGGGCGCCTTGCGCGCAACATGCGTCTTGCGTTGCCGAACGCCGCCTTTATCGGGTTCACCGGAACGCCGCTGTTCAAGCAGGACGAGATCACCCGGCGCATTTTCGGCGACTATGTCTCGCGCTACGATTTCAAGCGATCGGAAGAGGACGGCGCGACCGTCAAGCTCGTCTACGAAAACCGCGGCGAGAAGCTCGGCGTCGCGCGCCTCGACCTGAACGATCGGATCGCGGAGAAGATCGAGGAAGCGGAACTCGACCCCGATCAGGCCGCGCTTCTCGACAAGCTCCTAGGCAAGGATTACGAGGTCATCACGGCCGACGAGCGGCTCGACAAGATCGCCGAGGATTTCGTCGAGCACTGCGCGACCCGGTGGGAAGCCGGAAAGTCGATGCTCGTCTGCATCGACAAGATCACCTGCGCTCGCATGTATCAGCGGATCATCCCCCGCTGGAAAGCGAAGGCGGCGCAGGTTCGGGCGGCATTCGAGGCCAAAAAGGCCAAAGCGCTGACTGCGACCGATCAAGCGGTCCGGGATGCGCTCACGGAACAGGCCCGGACGCTGGAAGCGCAGGCGAACTGGCTCGACGAAGCGATCGTCGAGATCATCATCAGCGAGGCGCAGAACGAGGTCGCCGACTTCAGGAAATGGGGGTTCGATATCATCCCCCACCGCGCGCTGATGAAGCAGGGCTTCGAGACGGCCGACGGCAAGCGCGTCGAGGTCGATCGTGCCTTCAAGGACCCGCGGCATCCCTTCCGCGTGGCGATCGTCTGCGCGATGTGGCTGACCGGGTTCGATGTCGAGTGTCTTTCAACGCTCTACATCGACAAGCCGATGAAGGCGCATACGCTGATGCAGGCGATCGCGCGGGCGAACCGGCGGTTCCCCGGCAAGGATTTCGGCCTGATCGTCGATTACAACGGCATGCTGAAGAGCCTGCGCGAGGCGCTGGCGCAATATGCGCTTGGCGACGATGGGGGGAGCGGCGAGGAGATCGTCGCGCCGATCGAGGAGCGCGTGCAGGCCCTCCTTGAAGCCATCGAGGCCACCGAGGCGCATCTGCGTGGCCTCGGCTTCGATCCCGCGACGCTGATCGGGGCGAAAGGCTTTGCCCGGATCAGAGGCTTGGCGGATGCGGTCGAGGCTGTCTATTCGAGCGACGAGGCCAAGCGGCGGTTCGAGATCCTGGCGCGGCAGGTCTTCATCCGGTTCAAGGCGCTGCTGACAGAGCGGACGGCATTCGCCTATGCCGAGCGGCACGACAACATCGAGGCGATCTACAGGAAGCTGACGGAGCGCCGCGACACAGCGGATGTGACCGAACTGCTGAAGGAACTGCACCGGATCGTGAACGAGGCCATCCGGACGCAGGTGGTCGGCGACGATCAGACCGAGGGGCTGACCTTCGACCTGAGCCGTATCGACCTCGAACGGCTCCGCGACGAGTTCGCAAAGGTCCGGCGCAAGGCAACCGCATTGCAGGATATCCGCGACATCATTGAGCGGAAGCTGGCCGAGATGCTTGCGCGCAATCCGGGGCGGATGGACTACTAGCGCCAGTACGAGGAGATCGTCGCCGCCTACAATCGGGAAAAGGACCGGACGACGATCGAGGAGACCTTTCGCCGCCTTCTCGAACTCGTCAACAGCCTCGACGAGGAACAGAAACGAGCGGCGCAGGAAGGGCTGAGCGAGGCGGAATTGGCCTTCTTCGATCTGTTGCAGAGGGGCGACCTGGATAAAACGACCCGTGAACAAGTGAAGCAAGCCAGCAAAGCATTGCTCGCCACCATCCAAAACCGGCTAAAGGAGCTTGATCGGTTTTGGGAGAAAGAGCAGACCAAGGCAGACATTGAAATCATCATAATGGACAAGCTGTTCACCAGCCTCCCGACACCGCCATTTTCTCCTGATGAAAAGAACAGCCTCGCTCGCAATATATACCAGCATGTGTGGCAGCAGGCGGTCAGTGGTGTTTTCTCGATGGTGGCGTAACGCTGCTGTTTGAGTCAAATCAGACGGCATAACGGCATTCGCGTCCGCGCCAGTGCCTGAACTATCCCCTCAGCACCTTCAGGCGGCCTGCACCATAGGCAAGCGGTAGCTCGAAGGCAGCCGGCGCATCGACAATGCCGACTTGCTCTCGGATGCGCGGCCACCAACGCAAGAGGCGCCACGCCTTTTCGATGTTGCGGGCTTTCCCCCATTGCGGCGCCAGAAAGAACGCAATGAGCCGGCTGCGCCGCCAAGCCTCCCGTTCGAGCCGGTTGCGGTAGATGCGCAGGTCCCCCGAGATCACCACCCAGCCGCCTTCTTCGGCAAGCGCGCCGATCCAGGCACGATCCTCGGTATTTGCCGGGAAGCGGTCGGTCAGGTGCGCGACCTGATCGTCCTCCGGTTCGAGCAGCGCGTTCAGCGCGCGGGCGAGATACGGGGACAGGTTGTTGTCGAGCAGGACCTTCAAGCGGCCAGTCGCTCGGCGAGCCGCTTCTCGAACCGGAGCGCCGAGCGGACCGATTGCGGCTCTAGCTGGAACAGCCGGGCCACCCTCGCGACCGATCCTTCGGCCGCGACCGCATCGGCCAGGGTGCGTGTCGGAACCCCGCCGTCGCTGATGATCGGCTGCCCGAAGGCGCGCGCGGGATCTATCACGATGGGCGTCCGTTCGCCCATCGGCCACCAGCGCGCCGGCCTCTCACTCTCAGAGAACTCGATCCCGGCGTAGAGGCTCGGACCGATGATGCGCCCAAAGGCGAGTTGACTTTTTGCAAGGTCGAGGAGCTGCCGCTCGCCTGTCCGGTCGACAATTTCGGCAAAGATTGTGTGGCCGTCGGTGCGAAAGCCCTGCGACGAGAACGGATGGTCGGAGCCGATCAACTCGCGGGCATGCTCGGCACAGCGGCGGATCACCGGCCAGGGCACCTTTGCTTTGAGGAACGCGTCCACAAACCGGGCCTCCATCAGGTCGAGAAAGCCGAGTCCGAGCGTGCCATCGATGTCCGGAACTTGGCGTGGCCATACCGGCTCTGAAGCCGCGCGATGCTCGCCAGCACGGTAGGTATATCCGCGCAACCAGCGGCGCAGCCGCCCTGGCGAAACGCGGGTCAGGCGCGAGGCCTCAGCCACGGTATAGAGGCCGATGCCGATCAGGCTGAAATCGCC
>JBOHMF010000140.1:0-9925 GCA_050730055.1 Allostellaceae bacterium | reverse complement strand
GGATTGTCGAGACGTTGAAGCCAATCGTCAACGCATTCCTGTACATACTCTTTTGTAATTTCCTCCTGCTCTTGGAACTCCCAACCGAATGCCGGTGAATAATACACATGGCGCCCATTTTTTACAGGAATAAATCCAAATGTATAGCCCTCAGGCAACGCTGCAGCCTTTGCTTCCTCAAGCGAGGAAAAATCACGCTCTATTTGCCTTCCTGTGTCGTCGATCTTTTGGAGAAATGCATCAGTTGAGTAAATGACTCTTACAGCCATGCCTCCATCCCTTTATATCATTTTCTCTGTGGGCAGAATCGCTTCGCGTGCAGCCCCTCACTCCCCATCCCACCGCGCCTTGGCCGCGTCATCTTCGGCGTGGGCCTCGACCCAGCGCTCGCCCGAGGGCGTCTCCTCGCTCTTCCAGAACGGCGCCTCGGTCTTCAGCCAGTCGATCAGAAAATGGCAGGCGTCAAGCGCCGCCTCGCGGTGCGGCGAGGCGGTCGCGACGAGGACGATGCGCTCGCCCGGCAGGAGCCGGCCATAGCGATGGATGATTGTCACCGCGTCAAGCGGCCAGCGGCGATGCGCCTCGGCCTCGATCTCGGCGAGCTTTTTCCCGGTCATGCCCGGGTAATGTTCGAGCGTCAGCGCCGCCACCCGATCCCCGCCGCCCATGTCGCGCACGAGGCCGACAAAGCTGGCAATCCCGCCGACCCGCGGATTGCCGCGCGCCAGCCGGTCGAGTTCGGCGCCGACATCAAAATCCTCGCGCTGCACGCGGATCATCGCTCAGCCTCCCGTGACCGGCGGGAACAGTGCAACCTCGTCGCCGGCGCGCACCGGGTGGTCCATCCCGACATAATCCTGGTTGACCGCGACCCGCACGGTTTTCAACTCCTTCAGCGCCTCGGCATAGTTGGCTCCGCGGCTCGTGAGCCACCGGATCAGCCCCCCGACATCACGCACCTCGGCGGGCAGCGGCACCTCCTCTTCGGCGACGCCGATGCGCGCCCTGAGCCAGGCGAAATACAACAGCTTCATCCAAGAACCTCGGAGAATGGCAGAAACTCAACCCGGTCGCCGGCGCGAAGATCGCTCGTCGTCTCGTCAAGGATGACAAGGCCGTCCGACTGCACGATCGAGGACAGAATGCCGGCGCCATCCTTGGGATATTTGAGCGCGAAGAGCCCGTCGCCGCGGCGCTCCAGCCGGGCGCGCAGGTATTCGCGCCGACCCGGCTTTTTGCGATAGGTGAAAGCGGCCGCGACCGGGAAAGTGCGCGGCGGCGCTGCCGCCGCACCGGCGAGCTTCAGGATCAGCGGGCGGGCGATCACGGCAAAGGTGACAAAGACCGCGACCGGGTTGCCGGGCAGCCCGACGAGCGGCACCCCGCCCACCTGCCCCAAGGCCACCGGCCGACCCGGCTTGATCGCCAGGCGCCAGAAATAGAGGCGGCCGAGCCGTTCGAGCGCCCCCTTGACGTGATCCTCTTCGCCGGTCGAGACGCCGCCCGAGGTGACGATCAGATCGTGGTCCTGAGCCGCGGCGGCGAGCGTCTCGGCGAGCGCGCCGGCGTCGTCCGGGCGGATGCCGAGATCATCGACGATGCAGCCAAGATTTTCGAGCAGCGCCCGCAACAGAAAACGGTTGGCGTCATAGACCGCGCCCGCCGGCAGCGCCGCTCCGGGTTCGCGGATCTCGTCGCCGGTCGAGAGGAGCGCCGCACGCAGCCGCCGATAGGCCGGCAACTCGGCCTGCCCGAGCGCGGCGGCAAGACCGAGATCGGCCGGCTTGAGCCGGCGCCCGGCCGGGAGCGCGACCGCTCCCTCCACCACATCCTCGCCGGCGTGGCGGCGATTGGCGCCCTCTTTGATCCCCGGCTTCAGCCGGACATGGTCGCCGTCGCGCAGGCAATCCTCCTGCATCATCACCGTGTCGGTGCCCTCAGGCATCGGCGCGCCGGTGAAGATGCGGATCGCCTCGCCCGCGCGCAGCCTGCGGCCGAGCGGATGACCCGCCGCGGCGCGCCCGCCGACCGGCAGCACCGTCTCGCCGCCGGGCGCAAGATCGGCATGGGCAAAGGCATAGCCATCGACCGCGCTGTTGGCGTGCGGCGGCAGGCTCATCGGGGCGCTCAGATCGCGGGCGAGGATGCGGCCGGCGGCGGCGGCCAGCGGCACGTTCTCCACCCCGACGGCAACGCCGATCCGCTCGTCGATGCGGGCGAGCGCAGCGGCGACATCGAGCAGCCCGCCGCCAAAGGCGAAGCAATCGTCGCTCAACTGGGCCATCGCGCGAGACCCAGATGGGTGAGGATGAAGCGGGCAATCGCGCCGGGATCGCCAAGCGGCAGACAGGGCAGCGGAGCCTGCGGCAGATTTTCGTCGGACGCGATCGCCACGATGTGGGGATCGTCGGGGTGGAGCGGCGGCAGACCGAGCGCGGGACGGCAGACTTCGAGCTTTGGGTGCGGATGGCGCTTGAAGCCCTCGACAAGGACGAGATCAACCGGACTCATCCGCGCCACCAGCGCGTCGAGAGCGGGTTCGGGGTCGCCGCGCAACTCGCGCATCAGCGCCCAGCGCCGGCTTGACGCGACCATGACCTCACGCGCCCCGGCCTCGCGATGACGCCAGGAATCCTTGCCCGGCTTGTCCACGTCAAAATCGTGGTGCGCGTGCTTCACCGTCGATACCGTCACGCCGCGCGCGATCAGTTCGGGGATCAACGCCGCCATCAGCGTGGTCTTGCCGCTGCCGCTCCACCCGGCCAAGCCAAAGATGCGCATCACGTCCTCAAACCCGTATGCGGCGCTGCCGTGCGCGGCGGGCGGCTTTCCTCGGGCGGCGGCGGGTGGGTCATGTGCGTCAGCCCGGCGCGCAGATAGTCGTAGCCGGTCACCAGCGTCAGGATCGCGGCAACCCACAGCAGGAGATTGCCGATATCGACCACCGCCACAAAGGCGGGGCCGGCGGGGCCGATCAGCAGAAAGCCGATCGCCACCATCTGGATCAGCGTTTTCCACTTGGCCAGGCGCGACACCGGCAGGCCGACGCGGATGCCGGCGAGGTATTCGCGCAGGCCGGAAACCAGGATCTCGCGGCACAGGATGACAAGCGCCGGCAGGATTGCGGTCTCGGGCAGACGGTGAAAGGCGGCCAGCATGAACAGGGCCGCTGCGACCAGCAATTTGTCGGCAATCGGGTCGAGAAAGCGGCCGATCTCGGACTGCTGATGCCAGCGCCGGGCCATGTGCCCGTCGAGCCAGTCGGTCACCCCCGCCGCCGCAAACAGAAGGCAGGCAAACCAACGCGCCGTCGGACCCGGGACGTAAAAGCTCGCCACCACCAGCGGGATCGCCAGGATGCGCGACAGGGTCAACAGGTTCGGGAGGCTGGTCAGCAGCACGCCGCGCTCCCCCGGCTCGGCTCGGGACAGGGACATCTTATCCATCGCCGTGAAAATGATCATAAATCTTTTTCGCGATTCCCCCGCTGATGCCGGGAACGCGGGCGAGTTCGCCGGGACCGGCGCGAGCGACCGCGCGGGCCGAGCCGAAATGATGCAGGAGGGCCTGCTTGCGCCGCGCCCCGATACCGGCGATCTCGTCGAGGCGCGAGACCCCGAGCGCCTTCATCCGCCGCGCACGGTGGGTGCCGATGGCAAAACGATGCGCCTCGTCGCGCAGGCGTTGCAGGAAATAAAGCACAGGGTCCTTCGGTTCGAGCGAGAACGGTGCGCGTCCCGGCAGAAAGAAACGCTCGCGCCCGGCATTGCGATCCGGACCCTTGGCGATCCCGGCGAGTGCGACATCGGTGATGCCGCGCTCGGCCAGGACCGACAGCGCAATGTTGAGCTGCCCCTGGCCGCCATCGATCAGCACCAGATCGGGCCAGGTGCCGCGCTCGCGGTCGGGGTCGTCCTTCTGGGCCCGCGCAAAACGGCGCAGCAGCACCTCGCGCATCATCGCATAATCGTCACCGCCAAAGCCGGAGCGATCGCTGACACCCTCACCCGCCTCCCCCGGCTTTCGCCGGGGTTCGGCACCCTCTCCCGCACTGCGGGAGAGGGTGGGACCCGTCGCGTCGTGAGCCGCAAGCCCGCGGGCTTGACCCGCGGGGGCGGGGGGGTGAAGGCCGCGGATCGTGAACTTGCGATAGGCGCTTTTCATCAGCCCCTCGGGGCCGGCGACGATCATCGCGCCGACCGCGTTGGTGCCCTGGATGTGGCTGTTGTCATAGACCTCGATGCGGTTGAGCGGCCCGTTGAGGCCAAGGGCGGTGGCGACCCCGTCGAGCAACTCCCGCGTCGAGGCGGTCTCGGCGAGGCGACGGCCGAGCGCCTCCTTGGCCGTCGTCAGAATACGCGCGATGAGCCGCTTCTTGTCGCCGCGCCGTGGCACCGCGAGGGTGACACGCGGCCCGCCGAGCGAGAGTGCCTCGGCGACCAGCGGCTGATCGACAAGAGGATGGCTCAACAGCACCAGCGGCGGTTTTGGCCGGTTGTCGTAGAACTGGCCGACAAAGGCGGTCAACACCTCCTCGACAGCAAGCTGGCGGTCATGGCTCGGATAAAACGCGCGGTTGCCCCAGTTCTGGCCGCCGCGGAAAAAGAACACCTGGATGCAGGTCTGGCCGCCCTCCTGATGGGCGGCGATCACGTCGGCATCGCCGATGCCAGGAACATGGATGTCCTGATGACCCTGCACCAGCGAGAGCGCACGGATGCGGTCGCGGATCATCGCCGCCGCCTCAAAATCGCGCGCGTCTGCGGCTGTCTGCATCTCCTCGGCGAGGCGTTTCAGCACGGCATCGCTTCTCCCCGAGAGAAAGGCGTGCGCCTGCCCGGCCAGGGCGGCATAGCCATCGCGGTCGATCAGTCCGACGCAGGGTGCGCTGCACCGCTTGATCTGATGCAGCAGGCAGGGGCGGGTGCGATTGGCGAAAACGCTGTCGCTGCACGAGCGCAAGAGAAACGCCTTCTGCAACGTGATCAGCGTGCGGTTGACCGCGCCGGCCGAGGCGAACGGGCCAAAATAGCTGCCGGGCCTGGTCTGCGCGCCGCGATGCTTGGTGATCTGCGGAAAGTCGTGACCGGCAGTCAGGCGAATCAGCGGAAACGACTTGTCGTCGCGCAACAGGACATTGAAGCGCGGCAAGAGGCGCTTGATCATGTTGCATTCGAGCAGAAGCGCTTCCGCCTCGCTCGCGGTGACGACGATCTCCAGCGCCGCGGTCTCCGCCACCATGCGGCGCAGCCGGTTCGACAGACCGGCGGGGTGGGCGTAGTTCTGCACGCGGTTTTTGAGGCTGCGCGCCTTGCCGACATAGAGCGCCGTGCCCTTGCGGTCGAGCATGCGATAGACGCCCGGACCCGCGGGCATCGTCTTGAGGGCGGAGCGGATCACGGCAATCCCGGCCGACAGGCTGCTCGGCCGCGCCGGTGCGGCGCTCTCCTCGCTCTCGGGCTCATTCTGCGGCACGCTCTCGGGGGCGCGGCGCGGATCGAGCGCCGCCGGCGGAGCGTGCGGCGCCGCGCGCCGCCGCAGCGCCGTCGCGTGGGGATTTTCGTCAAGCGGTTGGGCGGACATGGTTATTCCGGGCGCCTCGGCGATTTCCACGGATTCTGTGGATAACTCTGTCGATAAGTCGGCGCGGTCGGGGCCGGATTCCAGGCTTCTGCGGCCTTTCAAACCTTCGCCCAAATTTTGGGCATTTCAGCAAGGCTTTGTAAACGCTGTTATTTTCTCCTTGCGACACGAATGTTGTGGAATGCGCCATCCGTTTGCCCACGGGGCAGGCCGTCACCATCCGGCAACAACGCCTGTGAATAAATCCCATCCGGCGGGTGCGCGGCAACCGGGTGTCTCCAGCGGAATTGCGGGTTGCGGAGTGGCGGCACGCGCCCTGCGGTTGAACCTCGGGCATCGGCTATTCCAGCGGGAGCTGCCGTTGCGGCTGGGCCCAGCCGAGATGCTGGCCGCCGTCGAGCGCGATCATCTGTCCGGTCATCGCCGGCGCCGCGAGGATGAAGCGCAGCGCCGCCGCGATTTCCTGCGGGCCGGTGCCGCGCCGCAGCGGCATCATCGCGCATTGGCCGGCAAATTCTTCCGCGCTCTGGCGCGGACTCGGCAGGGTCGGCCCGGGGCCGATGCCATTGACCCGGATGCGCGGCGCCAAGGCCAGCGCCATGGTCTGGGTCAGGGTCCACAACCCGGCCTTGGACAGGGTGTAGGAGACAAAGAACGGGGTCAGCGACCAGACCCGCTCATCGAGCAGATTGACGATCGCCCCGCCGGCGTCCTGCGGCAGGCGCGCGGCGAAGTGCTGGATCAGCACAAAGGGGGCGCGCAGATTGATCGCGAGATGCGCCTCCCAACTCTCGCGCGTCGCACTCTCCACCGTGTCGTGTGCAAACACCGAGGCGTTGTTGACGAGCACGCCAATGGGTCCCAGCGCCGCCTCGGCGCGCGGCACCAGTTCGGCAACGGCGCCCTCGTCGGCGAGATCGGCGGAGAGCGCCGCGGCCCGGCCGCCGCGGTTGCGGATTGCGGCGACCACGTTCTCGGCCGCCGCGCGCGAGCGGTGATAATGGACAGCGACGGCAAAACCATCCTCGGCAAGAACCAAGGCCAGCACCCGCCCGATCCGTTTTGCGGCGCCGGTAATGAGCGCCACCTTGGGCAGCGGTAGCGGCGGGAAACCGCCGTCGAGTGTTTCACCGGCACTCATCACGTCGCAAGCCAACCCTTGGATTGGAGAACATCCAGCGCAAGGAGTATCTGATCTTGTGAGAAGCGCCGCTTGCGATCATTCCACCCATACGTCGTTGTCACCACCTCCTCGGAGGATTTGGCTTCTAGCGACTGGACGACCCAGTGTACGGTTGCGAGCAACTCGAGCCCAAACGGGGTCTCGAATCCATCCACAAGATCAGTGACCCGATAGAGTCTAGCGAGAGTCTCCGCGTAATCTTGCAAGAAGCGCTCGGTTTCTTCAACCGCGCCGGGCACGAGATCGAGTTGCTTTTCAGGGTTGTCTCCGCCATCCGCGTATCCAGATAGCAGATGTCCCTCAACTCGCGTCAG
The DNA here is from genome assembly GCA_050730055.1 of Allostellaceae bacterium. Taxonomy (GTDB): domain Bacteria; phylum Pseudomonadota; class Alphaproteobacteria; order ATCC43930; family CGMCC-115725; genus AP-15. The sequence goes on along the minus strand of JBOHMF010000140.1, from coordinate 2,845 downwards.
TACATGGCTCAGGTTCTCGGCATAAGGACCGTACACACCCTGGACATATCGCAGCTTCAAGCGTTCCCCAGCCTCCTGCATGAAATAGAGAAGTTTATGAACCTCCAGGAGCGTTACGAACGGGTCCATAAGGCCACCCAAATAGCGGTACATGAGGCCGACGAGCGCGGCCCGACCGGGCGTCATATCGGGTACGTCACGCGAACGGGCCATCGTTTTGGCGTCAGGCGCACCACTTGGCTCGAAGACGATTACATTGACATTATTGAATCCAAGCAGAGCTGCTTCGATCCGCCCTCGCACATCCGCCCAATTGAGCCCTCCAAGGCCGCTGCCGAGCGGCGGAATGGCAATGGAATGGATGTGACGAGCGCGAATCTCGTGAGTGAGAGCGGTCAGGCCGGCTTCAATGTCTTCTAACCGGCTCTTTCCGCGCCAATGACGCTTGGTTGGAAAATTGATGATGTACCTTGGGTTCGTAAATGTCCCGGTCTCGAACACAAACATGCGGCCCGGGCGGACCTCCTCATGCTGGCACGCCGCCGCGTAGGCTCTGAAGTTTTCGGGGAAGGCGTTCTTGAACTGGAGAGCGATTCCCCGCCCCATGATGCCGACGCAGTTGACCGTGTTGACCAGCGCCTCGGCGTCGGTCTTGAGGATGTCGCCTATGCGGTATTCGATCATCCCGGCACTCCCCGGCTAATAGTACCAGTCTCGCCGAACCTCAACCATCGGTCGGTGTGCCGCTCCGTGCATCGTATCAGCCACCTGTCGCGCGATGGGTCGAGAACACACCCCAATCCGATCCACGAGACTCCAGGGGAAGGAATCGTGGATCAGCAGCTCGGCCTGCTTGCCCTCCTTGATATCCGCCGATCGGAAGTCGGTCGCTGCCACGGCCGGCCAATTGATCTCGCCCAAATTGGCGATGTTCGCCCGGAATTGTGCATAAACTGCTCCCGCGTTTGATAGGGAGAACGCCCATCGGCGCCCATTTGCGTCCGCCCACGCAATCACCCGATGCAAGTCTGCCTCCAAATGCACGATCGGTTCCTGTCCTCCCCGATAGGCAAGCTCGGAATGATTGGCGGAATGAATGACGTACAGCGTAATCGATCTGGAACAAAAATAGAACGGGACATAATCGCCGACATAGGTGTCAGGATGACAACGCACCGGGAGAGCCAGCCGACGCCGTTTGATGCTATCCATCCCGATCATGGTTCCGGCACCTGCCCGGGCCACTATCCTTCTGTCGCACCATAACGCGCCGTCCGAGATAATCGACGGAAGCCGATCCACATGGGCGATGTGATAGACCTTGGGTCGCTCGGGAACGGCCATCATCAGGCGTCAGCGGCGGGCACGGCGCTCCTTTCGCGCCCGTGCCTTGGCGCGTGTCACCTCGCGTGCCGAGAGGCCGGCGCGCCCCGCCGTCGAGCGGCCGCGTGCCCCCGCCGCCAAGTGGCCGTCGGCCAGCGCGGGGAGACCGAGATCGACCTGTTCGAGCCGGCGGATCTCATCGCGCAGCCGCGCCGCCTCCTCGAATTCGAGTTCGGCCGCGGCGGCGCGCATGCGCTTTTCGAGATCGGCGATGACCGTCTTCAGATCGGCGCCCTGATAGTGCGCCGCTTCGCCCTCGGCGAGACCGACCGTCACATAATCGCGTTCGAATTCGCTCTCCAGGATGTCGGCGATGCCGCGGCGCACGCTCTCCGGGGTGATGCCGTGCGCGGCGTTGTAGCCCTGCTGCTTCTCGCGCCGGCGATCGGTCTCCTCGATCGCCGCTTTCAAGCTGTCGGTCATGCGGTCGGCATAGAGGATCGCGCGCCCGTCGAGGTGGCGGGCGGCGCGCCCGATCGTCTGGATCAGCGAGGTGCGCGAGCGCAGATAGCCCTCCTTGTCGGCGTCGAGAATCGCGACCAGCGCGCATTCCGGGATGTCGAGACCCTCGCGCAGCAGGTTGATCCCGATCAGGATGTCAAAAACGCCGAGGCGCAGATCGCGGATGATCTCGATGCGCTCGATCGTATCGACATCGGAGTGCATGTAGCGCACGCGCAGCCCGGCCTCGTGCAGATATTCGGTCAGCGCCTCGGCCATCTTCTTGGTCAAGGTGGTGACCAGCACGCGATGACCCTTTGCCGCTTCGTCGCGGCACTCGGCGATCAGGTCATCGACCTGGCTCTCGACCGGACGGATCAGACAGGGCGGGTCGGCCAGCCCCGTGGGACGGACGATCTGCTCGACAAAGACGCCGCCGGTACGCTCCAGTTCCCAGCGGCCCGGCGTCGCCGAGACAAAGACCGTCGGACCGCGCAGCGTCTCCCACTCGGAAAATTTGAGCGGCCGGTTGTCGGTGCAGGAGGGCAGGCGGAAACCGTATTCGGCGAGGGTCGATTTGCGCGTCCAGTCGCCGCCAAACATCCCGCCCAGTTGCGGGATCGTGACGTGCGACTCGTCGATGAAAACGAGCGCGTCGCGCGGCATGTACTCGAAAAAGGTCGGCGGCGGTTCGCCCGGCTGGCGCCCGGTCAGATAGCGCGAATAGTTCTCGATGCCGGCGCAGCTGCCGGTCGCCTCGATCATCTCCACATCGTAGGTGGTGCGCTGCTCGAGCCGCTGCGCCTCCAGCAATTTGCCCTCGGCGAACAATTCCTCGAGGCGGAGCTTCAGGTCGCGCTTGATCTGCTCGATCGCCTGCAGCAAAGTCGGGCGCGGCGTCACGTAATGGCTGTTGGCGTAGATTTTGATCGACTGCAGCGCCGCGGTCTTTTCACCGGTCAACGGGTCGATCTCGTGGATCGCCTCGATCTCGTCGCCGAACAACGAGATGCGCCAGGCC
>JBOHMF010000139.1:0-9935 GCA_050730055.1 Allostellaceae bacterium | reverse complement strand
CCTTCCGCCATGTCGTCCTCCTCTGGTCAAATTGTGGCGGCGGTGCCAAGGATGACGGTCGCTTGCGAGGACAAGACGCCGCCATTGCCGTGCGCCAGCGCGACCTCGCATCCCGCGATCTGGCGCGCCCCGCATTCGCCGCGCAACTGGCGCACTGCCTCGATCAGCAGCAACAGCCCGTACATGCCGGGGTGGCAGTAGGAGAGGCCGCCGCCATTGGTGTTGACCGGCAGCGCGCCGCCGGGCGCGATGCGGCCGTCGGCGACAAAGGGACCGCCTTCGCCCTTCGCGCAGAAGCCGAGGTCTTCGAGAAAGAGGATCGGGTTGATCGTAAAGGCGTCGTAGAGTTCGAGCACATCGATGTCGGCGGGACCAACCCCGGCCATGCGATAGGCCGCTTCACCCGACGCCTTGGCGCCGGTCACGGTCAGATCGGGCATGTTTGAGATCGTGGCGTGGGTGATCGCCTGACCGATGCCAAGCACAGTGATTGGCGGTTTTTTGAGGGAGCGGGCGCGCTCCGGCGTCGTCATCACGATCGCGCCGCCGCCGTCGGTCACAAGACAGCAATCGCGCACGGTAAAGGGATAACTGACCATCGGCGCATTCAGCACGTCGGCGATGGTCAGCGGCTTCTTTTCCCAGGCAACCGGGTTTTTGAGCGCCCATTCGCGCGCCGCCACCGCGACCGCGGCGAATTGCTCGCGCGTCGTGCCAAATTCGTGCATGTGGCGCGAGGCCGCGAGCGCATAGGCCGAGGCCGGCAGAAACGGGCGGAACGGTGTCTCGTAAGGATTATATTCACGCACCGAGGCCTGCCGGCGCCCGACGCTGCGCTGCGTGCTGCCATAGGCGATGACGGCGACCCGGCACAGTCCCGCCGCCAGCGCTGCCTGGGCGTGCGCGACATGAAACATGAAGGACGAGCCGCCGAGGATCGTCGTGTCGATGCAGGCCGGAGAAATGCCGAGATATTCGGCGAGCGAGAGACCCGAGGTGCGCGCCTGCGTCGCCGCGCAAAAGAGACCATCGACATCCTTGAGGGCAAGACCGCAATCGGCGAGCGCGCGGTGGATGCCTTGCGCCATCAGATCGATCGGGTTCATGCCTTCGGCGACGCGGCCGAGATCGCTTTCGGCGGCGCCGACGATCGCCGCCCCGCCGCGCACAAGGCCCGCCATCATGCGCCCTCCGCCGGAAGAAACACCGGGCAAGGCGGCTCGCTGCTACCCGGCCGGTGGACGCGAAAGCGGACGCGCAGACCGATCCCGACCGCCTCGGGGGCGATATCCTCGACCCGGCTCATCAAGCGAAAGCCCTCGTCGATATCGATAAGGGCGACATTGTAGGGCGCGCCATCGCGCGGATGCACCACGGTTGTCGCATGGACGGTTCCAAGCCCCCCGGAGAGGCGCCATTCGAGCCGGTCGCTGCCGGTATAGGGGCAGAGGAGGCGCGGGTAGAACACCGCGCGGTTCGCCTCAGGACTCCACTGATAGGCCAGTTCGCCCTTGTCGAGATGAGCCTCGTAGACCGCCAGCGGCGACTGCTCGATCCGCTCCATGCCTGGCATTCTCCCGCCTTCCGGCGGCCATTGTGGCGGCTCGCCCGCGCCGCAGCAAGCCGTCCCGACGCAACCGCGCCGGGCGGGCGTGGCGGCGGGCTTGACGGCGGGCATTTCCTATCGGATGTAACGGGGACGCCCCAGCCTCGCGCGCAGAGCGCGCGGGGCTCCAATAGCAGCCGCCCGCTCGGCACGACAAGGGAAACAGGATGCCCAAGATCACCTATGTTCACCCGGACGGCACCCGCCAGGTGCTCGATGTGCCGATCGGCACCAGCGTCATGCGGGCGGCGATCCTCAACGGTGTCGAGGGCATCGTTGCCGAGTGCGGCGGCGAGATGATGTGCGCCACCTGCCACGTCTATGTCGAAGAGGGGCAGCTCGACCGCACCCCGAAAATGGCCGAGGAGGAGGCCGCGATGCTCGAATTCACCGCGAGCGAGCGCCGTCCGAACTCGCGCCTTTCGTGCCAGTTGACGGTCACCCCCGAACTCGACGGTCTCATCGTGCATCTGCCGGAGACGCAGGTCTGATGCCGGCGCCCGGCGGCGCCCTCTCTGGGGTCGCAATCATCGGCGCCGGCCAGGGCGGTTATCAGGCGGCGGCCTCGCTGCGCGAGGGCGGCTTTGACGGCCGGATCGTGCTGATCGGGGACGAGGACTGCCTGCCGTATCAGCGCCCTCCGCTGTCAAAATCCTATCTCGCCGGCGAGTCGCCGCTCGCCGAACTATGGCTGCGCCCGCACGCTTTTTATGACAAGGAACGGATCGAATACCGGGCGGGTGAGCGGGTCACCGCAATCGACCGCGCCGGGGGCAGTCTGCGCCTCGCCTCGGGAAGCGAAATCCGATGCGAGCGGATTGTGCTGGCGACCGGCGCGCGGTGCCGCCCGCTGCCGGTGCCGGGCGCCGATCTCGACGGCGTCCTGGCGCTGCGCACCCTCGCCGATACCGACCTCCTGCGCGAGCGGCTGTCGGCGGCGCGTCAGGTCGTTGTTGTCGGCGCCGGGTTTATCGGTCTCGAATTCGCCTCGGTCGCGCGTGCCGCGGGGGTCGGCGTCGCCATCGTCGAGGTGACGCAGAGGCCGATGGGGCGCGTCGTTTCGGCCGCGGTGTCGCGCTTTTATGCCGAGGCGCATCGGGGCTGGGGGGCGGAACTGCTGCTCGGCACCGGGATCGCCCGCATCCTCGGCGAGAAGGGCCGGGCGGTTGCGGTCGAGACCAGCGACGGCCGACGCCTGCCGGCCGATCTCGTCCTTGTCTGCGTCGGCGTCATCCCGAACGGCGAACTGGCGGCCGAGGCCGGTCTTGCCGTTGCTGACGGCATTGTCGTCAACCCCGCGCTGGCGACGGCGGACCCGGCGGTCCTGGCGATCGGCGATTGCGCCAATTTTCCGACGCGCTTTGCGCCCCCTGGACAAAATAAGAGTGGGCCGGAGGCCCACGGGCGGGTGCGGCTGGAATCGGTGCAGAACTGCGTCGATCAGGCGCGCGCTGTCGCCACCGGCCTCACCGGAAAACCCGCGGCCTACGACAAGGTGCCGTGGTTCTGGAGCGACCAGGGCGATCTCAAATTGCAGATCGCCGGCCTTGTCATCGGCCACGACCGGGCGGTCCTGCGCGGCGACCCGGAGAGCGGCGCGTTCTCGGTGTTCTGCTATCGCGAAGAGCGTCTGATCGGTGTCGAGTCGGTCAACCGGCCGCTTGATCACATGAGCGCGCGCCGGCTGCTCCTGGGCGAGGCGCGGCTCACCCCCGAGGAGGCCGCCGATCCAAGCTTTGATTTGAAGGCGCGCGCCGCCGGTCGTCCGGCGCGGTGACAAGAACCGATTTCAAGGGAGGAGATGTCTGATGAAAGCCGCCGTTCTGCATGCCGCACACCAGCCGCTGACGATCGAGGAGGTCGCGATCAACAAGCCCGGACCGCGCGAAGTCTTGTTGCGCACCGCCTTTGCCGGGTTGTGCCACAGCGATCTGCACTTTATCGAGGGTCTCTATCCGATCCAGACCCCGGTTGTGCTCGGGCACGAATCCTCGGCCGTGGTCGAGGCGGTCGGCGAGGGCGTCACTTATGTCAAGCCGGGCGACCGCGTCGTCACCTGTCTCTCGGTGTTCTGCGGCACCTGCCCGCAATGCGTCACCGGCCACCCCAATCTGTGCGAGAATACCGAGGTCAAGATGCCGCCGGGCGTGGCGCGGCGGATGACCTGGAAGGGCGAGGTGATGAACCAGTTCGCCAACCTGTCCTCGTTTGGCGAGCAGATGCTGGTACACGAAAACTCGATGGTGAAGATCGACGACGACATCCCGCTCGATCGCGCCGCGCTCGTCGGCTGCGGGGTGATCACCGGGGTCGGCGCCGTGTTCCACGCCGCCCGGGTCGAGCCGGGATCGAGCGTCGCGGTGATCGGCTGCGGCGGCATCGGCCTGTCGGCGGTCAACGGCGCCGCCTTGGCCGGGGCCGAGCGCATCATCGCGATCGATACTCAGCCAGCGAAACTTGAACTGGCCAAGGCGATGGGCGCGACCGACACCTTGAACGCCAGCAATGCCGATCCGGTGCGGATGATCAGGGAGATGACCGGCGGCGGGGTGCAGTATTCGTTTGAGGCGATCGGCACCAAGGCGACCGCCGAGCAGTCCTTTCAGATGCTGCGCGCGGGCGGCACCGCGACGATCATCGGCATGGTGCCGTTCGGGCTGAAGATCGAGTTGCACGGCGCCGATTTTCTGCGCGACCGCAAGATCCAGGGGACTTCGATGGGGGGCAACCGCTTTCGCGTCGACATGCCGCGCCTCCTGTCGCTGTGGAAGCAGGGACGGTTGAAGCTTGATCATCTGATCTCCGGCAAGCTCAAGCTCGCGGAGATCAACGATGGCTTTACCGCGCTCAAATCGGCCGCTCCGGTGCGCCAGTTGATCGACTTCAACGCTTGAGCAACAAACATCCGCAGGGCGGAAAAGCCTTTAGCCCGCGGTGGGCCTTTAGCCACCGGGCTTGACCCGGTGGTTGACCCGCGGGTCAGCGCATTCCGCCGCGTTGCTACGATGTGGAGAGAAAAATGTCGGTTGCGCTGACGATCGAGGGAGCGGTGGCGACGATCACGCTGAACCGCCCGGACAAGTTGAACGCGCTCAACATCGAGATGCGCGATCTGCTCGGCCAGTATTTTCACCGGGTGCGCACCGACGACAAGGTGCGCGCGGTCCTCGTGACCGGGGCGGGGCGCGGCTTCTGCGCCGGCGCCGACATCGGCGGGATGGGCGGCGACCACGATCTGCGCGCCGGACGGCAGCGCTTTCAACTGGGCGGGCAGGCCTTTATCCGCACGCTCCACGCGATCGAAAAGCCGGTCGTCGCCGCGGTGCGCGGGCCGGCGGTCGGCATCGGCTGGAGCATCGCGCTCGCCTGCGATCTGATCGTCGCCTCAAGGACGGCGCGGTTCTCACAGATTTTCCGCAACATCGGCCTTGCCCCCGACGGCGGCGCGGTGTGGTTTCTGGCCCGCCGGATCAGCATGCCGCGGCTCAAGGAGCTTGTCTTTTCTGGCCGCTTTGTCGAGGCCGAGGAGGCGCTCTCCCTCGGTCTTGTCAATGAGGTCGTGGACGACGACCGGCTCGATGCGCGCGCCGCGGCCCTGACCGCCGAACTTGCCGAAGGCCCGACCTTTGCCTTGGGTCTCGCCAAGATGCTGTGCCACGCCGCGGGGGCGCCGAGCCTCGACGATTATCTGGCGATCGAGAGCTTGGTGCAGCCCCAATTGCACCAGACCGCCGACAATGCCGAGGGCCGCGCCGCCTTTCGCGAAAAGCGCCGCCCCCGCTTCACCGGCCACTGACCGCGCTCAATAATCAAAGGCATAGAGGCGGCCGTCGGCGCCGACATAAAGCCGGCCCGGGACCGCGATCAGGGTCTCGAAGTGGCGCAGCCCGGCAAGCGGCGCGCTTTCATAGAGGGGCGCGCCGGTGTCGCCCTGATAGCCGTGCAGCCGCCCGTCCCCCTCGGCCCCGAGAACCCAGACGATCGGCTCGGCGCCGACGTTGGTGGTGGTGACGATCGGCGATCCCCGGCCATCGAGCGCGCCGCACCAGGCGGTTGTGATCACCGGCGGCGCGCCGGCGGTGATTTTCAATACGGTCAGATTGCCCGATGGGCAGCCGCGGCCGTGCGCCTCGATCGCGACAAGGGCGCCGCCCGGCGCCGGCCAGGCTGCCGGTGCGGTGATGATCGGTCGGGTGGCCACCGTCCTCGCGGCGAGCGCGCCGCCGATCCCGCCGAGATCGTCGCGGTCGAGGACATAGGCGCGCCGGTCCTTGCCAAAGGCCAGAGCCAGGGCTTGCGTGCTGTTGCCGGAGGGCAGGTCAAGAAGGAGCGGGTTGCTGCCGCCGAGATCGAGGTCACGCGCGTCGAGGGTGCGCCAGTCTGCCGGCGTGAAGAAATCCTGCGGCTGGTCGCTGCGGGTGAGGCTGGAATCCAGGCGGATGACGGCCTCGCCGTCGCTCCAGCGGCGCGCGCCAAAGGTATTGCCGGTAACGACGGTGAGCGAATGTCCGTCGCTGGCGATCCCGCCCGGCGCCCAGATCCCGCCACCGCGCGCCCGTGTATGCCAGCTCACGACATCGGAGGGGTTGCCGAGGCTGACCCCGACGACCCAGCCGCGATAGTCGCCGCAATCGCCAAAATGCCCGCCATAGGGGACAAAGACCCGGCCGGAGAGGATCGCCAGGGCGCCGCGCTGGTTCTGATCGCGGGCGATAAAATGCTGTCCCTGCGCCGCCAGGGCCGCCGCGACATCGACCGGCCAGCCCGGCAGAACCGCACCATTCCGCAGCGACAGGGCGTAAATCAGATGCCGCATCGTCCCGCCGGCGCCGCTCACCGCATCAAAATAGATCGCCCCCGTCGCCGGATCGATCACCGGTGTTCCGGTGATCCCCAAGGGGTCGATATTGCCGCAGGGCAGCGCGGCCAGGGGTACCGGCGTCCCGACCCGGCGCCGCCACAGCGCCCGGCCGTTCGCGGCGTCGATTGCGGCGACGGTGTCGTTTTCGGTGACGACATAAAGGATGCCGGAGGCGGCGCCGGGCGGCTGCCAATAGAGCGGCTGGGCGTAGAGGTGCCCGGAAAACCGCGGCGCAAACGAGAGATCGAGACGCAGCACACGGGCGCGCGCCCAGGTCAGGCCGGGAACGACAAAATGGCCGCTGCGGTCGGCATGGCCGTGATAGGTCAGGACCGAGGGCGGCTCAGCCGCGGCGGCGCCGGTCATCGCGACGGCCAGCCCCAGCGCCAGCACGCCGAGACAGGAGATCCGCGTCAGAAAGCGAGGAAAATGACGGCGCATTGCTGATCCTCACAGGCCAACGTGAGCACGCACCTTTTGTATGAAATCCAATTGTTTACCGTCATGGCCGGGCTTATCCCGGCCATCCACGCGGTTCAGCGCCCGAGAATGCTTGAGGCTCGCAAAGACGTGGATGCCCGGAACAAGTCCGGGCATGACGAATATAAGCAGCCGTCCCAGTATATATAGAATAAATATGCATGCATATATAAGCCTTGTCGATGGGGTTGCCGATCACCGGCGCCGGCACAACCGGAACAGCGGGCGATGGTCGGGCTGGGTGGTGACGATCGCGACCGGGAAAACCGGGTCCGCGTCAGCTCGCTCGATGTGGAACGTCTGGATCAGCCGGGCGAGCACCAGGGTCGCCTCGGTCAGCGCGAATTGCGCCCCGATGCACACGCGGGGGCCGGCGCCAAAGGGCATGTAGTGAAACCGCTCGGGCGGCGGCGCCCCGGGCAGAAAGCGCCCCGGGTCAAACCGTTCGGGATCGTCCCACAGGCGGCGATGGCGGTGCAGCACCCACGGCGAGATCAGCGCCACCGCGCCCTTTGCCACCGCGATCCCGCCGGCCTCGTCGGCGGCGCGCGCGACCCGCGCGATGGCAAAGGCGGGCGGGTAGAACCGCAAGGTCTCCTGCACGACGGCACGGGCATAGGGCAGCGCGGCAAGGCTCGCCGCGGCGCCCTCCGGGCCGAGATCGCACCCGCGGGCTTCGGCGAAGAGGCGCTCTTCGACCTCGGGCCGATCGCAGACCAGGTGGGTTGCCCAGAACAGCGCGACCGCCGTGGTCTCGTGACCGGCGAGAAGCATTGTCGCGACCTGGTCAAAGAGCCGCGTCTCGCTGCCGTCCTCGGCCGCGTTGGCCGCTTCCAGCAGGGCAAAGAGATCGCCCTCGGCCGCCTCCCCGAGCGTCCGGCGGGCGGCGATGATGCGGGCGAGAAGGGCGAGCCAGCGCCGCCGCACCCGCCGCCGCAGGAGATCGCGCGGGCTGGGGATGGCGAGGGGCATCAGAATGTCGAGAAGCCGCGGCCGTCCCAAGCGCTCGGCGTAGGCGGTGACAAGCTCGCGCAATTCCGCCGCCCACGGCCGCATGTCGAGCGAGAGCATAAAGCGTCCGGCGGCGTCGAGGGTCAGCGCCTGAAAGACCGCGAGCAGATCGATCGGCGTCTCTTCCGCAGCATCCAGTGCGTCAAGCGCCGCGGCGGCTTCGCCGACCCGGCGGGCCACGAGCGGCACCGTGCGCGGGGCAAAGGCCGGGGAGTGGGCGTGGAGCTGGCGCGCCCAGTCCTCGCCGGTGCTGAGCAAGAGCCCATCGCCGAGCATCGGCCGCAGGATACGGATTGTCGCCGCGCTGCGGCCGTAGTTCTGCGGGTTGTCCATCAGGATGTGATGGATCGCGGCGGGCTTGGCCAGGATCAACTGCTCGCGCCCGAGCGAGCGGCGCGACAGCACTTCCTCTTCAAACGCCTCGGGCGGAAACATCTCAAGCGCGTTCGAGCGCAAGGAGCGCGCCATCGCCAGACCCGACATCGCCGGGCGGGCCGCGCCCGCCGCCGGGACCGTCGGAAACACCGCCTCGTTCACCGATGGCCTCCCGTTCTCAAAGGGTTCAGCCCCATATTATACGCAGGATGGAGGGCGCCGTCCTGCCGCAGGCGCGCTTGCTGTGCGCGGCCGCGCCGGGCATGCTGAGGGCAAAACGCGCTGCGCCGCCACAAGGAAACTCCCTATGACCCTCTCCATTCGCCCGCTCCATCCGCTTTTCGCCGGGGAGGTCTCGGGCATCGACTGCAAGCGGCCGCTCGACCCCGCGGAGGTCGCCGCGGTCGAGGCCGGGATGGACCGCTATGCCGTTCTCGTCTTTCCCGGTCAGGACATCACCGACGCGGAGCAACTCGCCTTCACCCGCCATTTTGGCGAACTGGAGGGCTACACGACCGGCGGGCACATCAGGAAGCGCGAGGACAGCCGGTTGGGCGCCGGCATGGCCGACTTCTCAAATCTCGACAAGCGGGGAAACCGGATGCCGGTCGAGGACCGGGTGTGGTTTTTCAAGCTCGCCGACCGGCTGTGGCATTCCGACAGCTCATTCCGCCCGATCCCGGCCAGGTATTCGCTGCTCTCGGGCCGCGTGCTGCCGTCCTGGGGCGGCAACACCGAGTTTGCCGACATGCGCGCCGCCTATGATGCGCTCGACGCGCGCACCAAGGCCGAGGTCGAAGATCTGGTCTGCGAGCACTCGCTCATTTATTCGCGCGCCGCGATCGGCTTTACCGAGTTGACGGAGGAAGAAAAAGCCGCTTTTGCCCCGGTGCGCCAGCGCCTTGTCCGCACCCACCCGGTCACGGGGCGCAGGTCGCTGTTTCTCTCCGCGCACGCCGGCGCGATCCTCGGCTGGACGATCCCCGAGGCGCGCATGTTTCTGCGCGATCTGATCGAGTACGCGACAGGGCCGCAATTTGTCTATTCGCATGTCTGGCGCCTCCATGATCTGGTGATGTGGGACAACCGCCAGACCATGCACCGCGCCCGCCGCTTTGATTCGCGCGAGGTGCGCGACATGCGCCGCACGACCTTGGCCGGCGACAGGCCGACCGTCGAGCAGGCGGCGTGAGATCACCGCGCTTCGCTTGTCACCACCAGGCGGCGCCCGAGCGCGGCGAGGGCCGTCTCGATCTGGTCGAGGCGCGAAGCGTGACGGCCGTCGAACAGGCGGGTCACCTGCGAGGGCTGCCAGCCAAGCCGTTCGGCGAGCTGGCTCTTGTTGAGCCCGGCCGCGCGCATCGCCTGGTAGGCCTCGAGCTTGGCCGCGGTCAGGGCCGGCAGTGTAACGGTCGGGCGCCCCCGTGCCGGAGAAGGCGACGGCACCTCCTCGTTGTGCGCCATCAAGCCGAGCACGGCCTCTTCGAGCAGATCCTCGGCCTGTTCCAGCGCCTCTTCGCGCGTATCCCCTTGCGTCGCGCCAGGGATGCCCGGCACAATGACGACATAGCCGCCATCATCCTCCTGTTCGAGATCCACCGG
>JBOHMF010000138.1:0-9969 GCA_050730055.1 Allostellaceae bacterium | reverse complement strand
TGCTAAGCGAGCGAAGATCGGTCACGGCGTGCCTCCTCTCGATCCGATGACATGAATCGCAGGGCGGAAGAGCGTAGCGTATTCCGCCACCACCGCAAGGCGGCAGCCCTTCGACAAGCTCAGGAGCGCCGCCCCGCTTTCGCGGGACGGCTTTTCCGCCCTACACATTCCTTTGGTCAGGCGGCGAGCGCCTGGTCGAGATCGCGGATCAGGTCGTCGGCCGCTTCGAGACCGATCGACAGACGCACGACATCGGGTCCGGCGCCGGCCGCCGCGCGCTGTTCGTCGGAAAGCTGGCGGTGCGTGGTCGAGGCCGGATGCAGAATGAGGCTCCGCGTGTCGCCGATATTGGCGAGATGTGAAAACAGCCGCACGTTCTCGACCATTTTGACCCCGGCCTCATACCCGCCCGTGACGCCAAAGGTGAAGACCGCGCCCGGTCCCTTGGGAAAATATTTCCGTGCCAGATCGTGATACGGGCTGTCCTTGAGACCGGCGTAGGAGACCCAGGCGACGCGCGGGTGCACGGCGAGAAATTCGGCGACCGTCTGCGCATTCACGACATGGCGGTCCATGCGCACGTGCAGGCTTTCGATCCCGGTCAGGGTCAGAAAGGCGTTCATCGGCGACAAGGTCGGCCCGAAGTCCCGGAGCGCCACCGCGCGCGCCTTTGTGGTAAAAGCGAAATCGCCAAAGTTCTCGTAGAACTTGAGACCGTGATAGGCCGGCTCCGGCTCGGTCAGAGAGGGAAAACGGCCGCCCTGCGCCCAGTCAAAGCGGCCCGACTCGACCAGCATCCCGCCGAGCGCATGGCCGTGTCCGCAGAGAAACTTGGTTGTCGAATGGCAGATCAGATCGGCACCCCATTCAAAGGGCCGGCACAGATAAGGCGTGGCCAATGTGTTGTCGACAATGAGAGGGATTCCGGCGTCGTGCGCGATCGCTGCCACCTTCTCGATATCGACAATGACGCCGCCGGGGTTGGCGAGATCCTCGACAAAGATCGCCTTGGTCTTTGGCGTCAACGCCTTTCTGAAATTCTCCGGCTCGATCGGATCGACAAAATGGCAGGTCCAGCCGAGCTTTTTGAACGACAGCCCGAACTGGGTCAAGGAGCCGCCGTAAAGGTTGCGCGAGGCGAGAAACTCGTCGCCCGGCTGAAGCAGCGTGACAAAGACGAGAAACTGCGCGGCGTGGCCGGAGGCGGCGGCGAGCGCGGCGCGCCCGCCTTCGAGGCTCGCCACCCGCTCTTCGAGAACGGCGACGGTCGGGTTGGTCAGGCGCGAATAGATGTAGCCGAAATTGTGCAGATTGAAGAGACCGGCGGCGTGATCGACATCGTCAAAGACATAGGCGGTGGTCTGGTAGATCGGGGTCGAACGGGCGCCGGTGACGGGATCGGGAGCGGCGCCGGCGTGGACCGCGCGCGTCTCAAAACCGTAGGCGAAATTGTGCGATCCCGGAGCCGGTTCGGGACGGGTTCTGCCGGTGCGGCGGGCGCCGCGCGGCGCCTCCGGCGCACGGTTCCGGATGATGCCGCTGTTGACCCCGCTCCACGACAACTCGCCGGCGAGCCGGCCAAACTCGATCTTTGGGCAGCGGTTCATGATCACTTCGATCCCGGCTTTCTCGGCCGCGACCGCCGCTTCGTCGTTGCGGATGCCGAGCTGCATCCAGACGATCTTGGCGCCGATCGCGATCGCATCGGCAACAATTCCCGGCGCCTCCTTTGCCGGGCGAAAGACATCGACCATGTCAACGGGTTCGGGGATGTCGCGCGCGGAGGCATAAACCCGCTCGCCCAGGAGCATCTGCCCGGCATTGGCCGTGTTGACCGGGATCACGCGATAGCCTTTGCCTTGCAGATATTTCATCACAAAGTAGCTGGGCCGGTTCCAGTTTGACGAGGCGCCGACCATCGCGATCGTCTTCACCCGTTCAAGGATCGCGCGAAACTGCGCATCGCTGTAGGGGATGGGTTCGAGAGCGCTCATCACAAGGTTCCCATCGGCAAGGGTGGCCACACGGCCATCGTCCATCTTAGCGCGGATCGACGCTTTGTGGAGAGAGCAGGAGGGGCTGACAGATCGCGGTGGCCGTTCCGGCGCGGCGGTTCCACCGCCGGCTTTCCGCAACAGTACGGGCCCGCAACAGACGTTATTTCATATTAATATACTTGTTATGTTATAATGAAATCCATGTTATTTTTTCCAACAACCCCTGATGCATAAGATTTTTAAAACAATACTATTAGATTTATTGTGCATTCGTGCAGCCGGTGAGATGCTGATCCGTTCACCCGCGAAAACACGGAGGCTCCAGCATGACCCCCTCGGCATCCCTTGCGCGCGCGAGACGCGCCGGAAAGGCTTTCCGATTGCGCCCGCACTGGGCATTGGCCGCGCTCGCCGCGGCGGCGCTCGCCCTCGGCGTGCAACCGGCGCACGCCAGCTATGCGTTCCAGAACATCATCAACAACAGCGATGCGACCTTCAATCAGGAGTTGGGGATCAACAGTTCGGGCGAAATCGCCGGCTATTTTGGCAGCGGCGCCGCCGGGCACCCGAACAAGGGCTATACCGTGGTCCCGCCCTACAGCCAGACAAATTTCACCAACGAGAATTTTCCCGGATCGGTGCAGACGCAAGTAACCGGCCTCAATAACGCCGGAGTGACGGTCGGCTTCTGGTCGAATTCCAATCTCGGCGTCGGCATGGACAGCAATTTCGGTTTTACCGATGTCGGCGGCACCTTCACCAACGTCAACAATCCGAACACGGGGACGACGGCTCCGGTGTTCAACCAGTTGCTCGGCGTCAACAACAGCAATCTCGCCGTCGGCTTTTACACGGACATGGCCGGATCTACCCACGGCTATACCTATAATATCGGGAGCAATACCTTCTCGTCCAATATCGATGACCCGAATGGAGTCGGAGCCACGACCGCCGCGGCGATCAACAACAGCAACGAGATCGCCGGGTTCTATACAAATTCTTCCGGGGTTCTACAGGGCTTTATCAAGAATGGCGTCAACTTCACGAATGTCAGCGACCCGAATGCCGGCACCGGCGCGGGCCAGGGCACGTCACTGCTCGGCCTCAACGACAACGGGCTCGCGGTTGGCGATTACATTGATTCCGCCGGGATCATGCACGGCCTGCTCTACGACTTCTTGACCAACACCTTCACCACGCTCGACGACTCGTTCGCGGTGACGGCCACGACGCTCAACGGCATCAACGACAACAATCAACTGGTCGGCTTTTACGTGAACGCCGCCGGCAACACGATCGGCCTTCTGGCTGACCCGGTGCCCGAGCCGGCTTCGCTGAGCCTCCTCGCCATCGGTCTCCTCGGCCTCGCCTTTGTCCGCCGCCGCAAGGCGTGAGGCGTTAAAGGGGGCGGCCGGCGATTTCGGCCAGGAGCGGATTGAACTGCTCGGCCGCCTCGTAGGGCACCCAATGTCCGGCGCCGGCGATGATCTCAAAGCGGGCGCCGGGCTGGACCGCGCGCAAGACCCGCGCGCGCTCATCGAGATGGGGGAAGGCGGTGGCGTCGCGCTCGCCCCAGATCCCGGCGAGCCTCGCTGTGACCTGCGGCAGCGCGCGGATGAGCGTGTCGGCGCCGCCGCGCGAGAAGCGGCGGCTCCTGACCCGGCCGCGCGGCGCGTTCTGCGCCTGGATATAAATCGCAAGCTCGTCGATTCGGGCGGGATTGGCGATCATCAGCGCGGCGAGGTTGTGGCGGGCGACGGTGAGCGCCTCCGCTTCGCCAGCCCCCGGCGGCAACCGCCTGAGATCAGTCGGCTGGCGCGCGAGACCAAGACCGTTTGAGCCGATGATGACAAACTCCCGCACCCGCTCGCCCAGAATGGCCGCGACATGGCCGCCGAGCACACCGCCAAACGAGAAGCCGGCGAGGATGAGCGGCGCATCCTTTGGCAGGACGCGCCCGATCCCTTCGACAATGATCCGGGCCAAGCCTTCGGCGGTATGCGGTTCGAGCGGCGTTGCCGACTCGCCGAGACCGGGCAGATCGGGCGCGGCCACGGTGAACCGGCGTGAGAGCGGCAGAACATTTCTGATCCAGTGCATCCACGAGCCGTAGCCGCCGTGCAGCAGGACGAGCGGCGGACCCTCGCCCCACAGCCGCCACACCATCCCTCCGTCGCCGCACGGGGTCTCGCACCGCTCCGCCTCGGCCGCCACCCCCGCGACAAAGGCGATCATCTCTTTGCTGATCCGGTTCACGCTTCGTCCCCGCCGTCTCTTTTGTCCGCGTGCAGCAGATAGCGGGTTTCCCGCCGCCCGCCTAGCCGCTCCGCGCTGCCGAGCGGGCGCGCTCCAGACGCCACCACGCTTCGAGCGCGCAGGCGACGGACCAGGCTTGCGCCGGGCAACCGCACGGCGTGTGCGGCGGATCGCCGTCAAAAATCTCACTGACCTGGCCAAGACCGGCATCACGGAGGTGATCGCCAAGAGACCGCAGCAGGCGCAGCGCCGCCGCCGCGTCGCCGTGCACCCGGAAATGGGCGAGCGCATAAGGACCGAGGAGCCAGGCCCACACCGGACCCTGGTGATAACCGCCGTCGCGCTCGGTGACGCCGCCGCCATAATGACCGCGATACTCGGGTTCGCCCGGCGCCAGCGAGCGCAACCCATAGGACGTGACAAGCGGCGCAACGCGGTCCAGCACCGCGCGCTGCATCACCGGATCGAGCGGACTCGCCCACAGGCTGACGGCGAAGATCTGGTTTGGCCGCAGCCGCGGATCGGGGCCGCCGGGACTGTCGATCACATCGTAAAGCCCCGCACCCGCGGGCATCGCAAACCGGGCAAACCCCGCCCGTGCCCGCGCGGCGGCGGCGCGGTAGTCGTCGGCCGGCCGGCCGAGCCGCGCGGCCAACGCCGCCATCGCGCACAGCGCATTGTGCCACAGCGCATTGACCTCGACCGGCTTGCCGATACGCGGCGTCACCACCCAGTCGCCGACGCGGGCATCCATCCAGGTGAGCTGCACGCCGTCTTCGCCAGCCCGGAGCAGCCCGTCGGCGGGATCGACGGCGATGCCGTAGCGGGTGCCGTCGCGATAGCACGCGATGATCCCGGCAAGAACCGGGAAGACCCGCGCAAGCGCCGCCTCGTCGCCGCTCTCGGCGACATAGGCGCGCCACGCCTCGATAAACCACAGGGCGGCATCGACGGTGTTGTATTCGGGCGCCTCACCGGCGCTGGGAAAGACATTTGGCAGCATCCCGCGATCGACAAAACGGGCAAAGGTTTCCAGGGTCGCGCGGGCGTCGTCACAGCGCCCGGTCGCGAGGCACAGTCCCGGCAGCGCGATCATCGTGTCGCGCCCCCAGTCGCCAAACCAGGGATAGCCGGCGATGACCGAGCGGCCGAGTGCCTCTCCGGCAACCGGCCGCTCGATCCGGTAGAGATCGGCGGCGAGGACAAGCCGCAGCACCCAGCCCGGCGCGGCGGCGTAGACGGGATCGGCGGCGATCGCGCGCGCGACGAGGGCGCGGTCGTGATCCAGGCGGCGCGCCAGCGCAACGGCCAGATCCACCGGCTCGGCCTGGCCGAGCGCGGCGGAAAAACCGGCCCATTCACCCGGCCTCAGGGTCAGCCGCAGATCGCCGACATGGCGGTGCGTGTCCTGCGCAGAGAGGCCGCGCCTGCGCTCGACGGGCAGATCAAAATTCTCGTACCAGTCCGCGGCTGCCGCGATCGTCCCACCGCTCGCCCGGATCGCCAGGGTGAAACGGCCCGGCACCGCGACCGAGAGCGTGTCTCCCGCAGCCATGACATCCGCCGCAAAATCGCCGGCGCGGGTCTCGCCGTGATGATCTCGGGCATTGGCGAGCAGCGCGACCTGCAATCCGGCCGGCGCAGCCTCGGGGGCCCGATCGAGCCGCCAGGCGGCATAGACCGTGTTTTCGCCGGGCTCCATCCAGATGCGGTGCTCGACACTGCGCGTCCCGCAACGGAAGCGCCACACCGGCACCGTGCCGTCGAGGTGAAAGCTTTCGAGCAGGAGGTGCCCCTGCGGGGCGATCGCGCCGCTCGCCCAGCGGTTGGTGAAGAGCGGAGTGGTCTCTCCGTCGGCGCAGAGCGTCGCGTCGGCCTTGGCGAGGACGAGGATGCGCCCCAGCGGCGGATCGACCGGGGCGACCAGGAGGGCGTGATAGCGGCGCGTCAGCGACAGCGCCACGGTGCCGGCGGCATAACCGCCGCGCCCGTTGGCGAGCCACCATTCGCGCCGCTCGGCCGCCGCCAGATCGCCGCAGATCGCGCGGCCAAAGCGGATCGGGGCAATGTGCATCAGCAGGTCGGGTGCAGATCCGTTCATTCCGCCGGTACGGGTTCGGCGAGCACCTTCGCCGCCGCGGGTCCCATCACCGACGGCCCGCCGCCCAGAAGCAGGGCGATCAGTCCGGTCCATCCGGTCTGGTGCGAGGCGCCCACGCCGCGTCCGGTGTCGCCGTGAAAATACTCATAAAACAGCAGGTGGTCGCGAAACAGCGGATCGTCGCGATGAAGCAGCGAGCCGCCAAAGACCGCCCGATTGCCAAATTTGTCGATCTTGAAGATGCGGCACAGCCGGCGCGCCAACTCGTCGGCAACCTCGCCCAGATGCAGGAGCAGGCCGGAGCCGGTCGGGCATTCGACCTTGAAATCATCACCATAATAGTCGTGAAAGCGGCGCAGCGACTCGATCAGCAGAAAATTGACCGGCATCCAGATCGGGCCGCGCCAGTTCGAATTGCCCCCGAACATTCCGGAGTTCCCTTCTCCCGGGACATAGCCGACAGCGTAGCGATGGCCGGCGTGCTCAAGGACGTAAGGGTGCTCCTCGTGAAATTTTGACAGGCTGCGCACCCCGTAATCGGAAAGGAACTCGTTCTCGTCGAGCATCCGGTTCAACAGCCGTTTCATGCGGTGGCCGCGCAGGAGCGACAGGAGATGCTGCTCGTCCTCGTTGGCATCGCGCCAGCGCGACACCAGTTGCGCCAGATGCGGGCGATGATCGAGAAACCAGTGCGTGCGTGTCGAGAAGCCGCGCAGTTGCGTGAACACCGCGGCGCCGAGAACCTCGACCGCAAACAGCGGGATGAGGCCGACCAGCGAGCGCAGCCGCAGCGGCACGCGCTGTCCGCCCGGCAGGTGCAGCACGTCGTAATAGAACTCGTCCTCCTCGTCCCACAGCCCGATCCCGTCGCCGCCGATATTGGTCATCGCTTCGGCGATATAAAGAAAATGTTCAAAGAACTTGCTGGCGATGTCCTCGTAGACGTGATCGTCGAGGGCCAGTTCGAGGGCGATGCGCATCATGTTCAGCGCGTACATCGCCATCCAGGCGGTGCCGTCGGACTGGTTGATCGTACCGCCGGTCGGCAAGGGGGCGCTGCGGTCGAAGATGCCGATATTGTCGAGACCAAGAAAACCGCCCTGAAAGATGTTGCGCCCCTCGATATCCTTGCGGTTGACCCACCAGGTGAAATTGATCATCAGCTTGTGAAAGACGCGTTCGAGAAAGGCGCGATCGCCCTTGCCGCCGTGAAGGTCGCGATCGATCTCATAGACGCGCCACGTCGCCCAGGCGTGAACCGGCGGGTTGACATCGCCAAAGGCCCATTCATAGGCCGGCAACTGTCCGTTCGGGTGCATGTACCATTCGCGCCGCAGCAGCACGAGTTGGCTCTTGGCAAAGGCGGGATCGATTGGCGCCAGGCAGATGCAATGAAACGCCAGATCCCAGGCGGCGTACCACGGGTATTCCCACTTGTCCGGCATCGAGATGATGTCGGCATTGTTGAGGTGCCGCCAGTCGGCATTGCGGCCGTGGCGGCGCGCCGGCGGCGGCGGCGGTTGCAGCGGGTCGCCATCGAGCCATTCGGGGATGTCGTAATGGTAGAACTGCTTTGACCACAGCATCCCGGCCCAGGCCTGGCGCTGCACCAGGCGGGCATCGGGATGCGCAATGTCCTTTTGCAAGGCGGCATAGAATTCATCGGCCTCGGCCCGCCGCCGGGACAATATCGCGTCGAAATCGGCAAACATCGTGGCTGCGTCCGGCCCCGCCAGCCGCAGGTCGAGATGCGCGCTCGCCCCGGCGGCGAGTTCGAGGCGGTAATGCGCCGCGGCCTTTGTGCCGACCCGTTCCGGATTGACCGCCCCCTTGTCGCCCAGGACGATGCAGTCGTTGATGCCGTCCTTGAAATAGCCCGTTGCGGCGTTCATCCCCCACAGCCGCCGCACATTGGTTTCGTTCTCGCAAAACAGGAATTCCGGTCGGCCCGCGCAATAGAGCCGCAACGGCGACAGAAGCGGATGGGCAATGGCGATCGCACCGTCCTCGCTGGCGGAGAGCAGCGGCTTTGGCGAATGCGGCTTCCACGACCAGATGTTGCGGGCCCATACCTGCGGCAGCACATGGAGAACGGCCGCTTCCGCCGCGCGGTTGTGGACCGTCACCCGCATCAGGATGTCGTCGGGATCGGCCTTCGCATATTCGATCTCGACATCAAAATAGCGGCTGTCCGCGAAAACCCCAGTGTCGAGCAGCTCGTATTCGGGCTGGTCGAGGCCGCGGCGCCGGTTCTCCGCGACCAACTCGCCATAGGGAAAGGCGGCTTGCGGATACTTGTAGAGCATCCGCATGTAGGAGTGGGTCGGGGTCGCGTCGAGGTAGTAATAGAGTTCCTTGACATCCTCGCCGTGATTGCCCTCGCTGTTGGTCAGACCGAAGAGGCGCTCCTTCAGGATCGGATCGCGCCCGTTCCACAGCGCGAGAGCCAGACAGATCAGCGCCTGATCGTCGGCAACCCCGGCGATCCCGTCCTCGCCCCAGCGGTAGGCCCGGCTGCGGGCGTGATCGTGCGGGAAATAGTCCCAGGCGGTGCCGCCGGGGCTGTAATCCTCGCGCACCGTCCCCCATTGCCGTTCGCTCAGATACGGCCCCCAGCGCCGCCAGCGGACCCCGTTGCGGATCTCCTTGAGACGCGCGGCTTCCGCGGTCAGGATCAGCCGTTCGCTTCCGCTCGCCAGATCGTCCATCGGAAACCGTCCCCTTTTCTGCCCACCCTATGTGATGACCGCGAGAAGGCCACGCGGTGCCCGCCCGCGCTCGGCGATCAGCGCATCAACGCCGAGGCTGCGGCCGTAGCGGTGGACCGCGAAGATCAGTTGCAGCACGAAAAGAAAGAAATAGGTCCAGGGCCATTCGCTCGGAGCGTTGTAGAGACCGAGCCACAGGTTCAGGATATACAATGCTCCGATAATCCCCCAGAAGCGGACAAACACGCCGAGGATCAGCGACACCGCGATCAGCACCTCGAGGCTGTAGATGATCGGGGCAAACAGGTAAAAATTCGGTAGCACGATATGATTGACAAAATCCGCCTGGGCCGGGATCGCGGCGTGTTTCCCCATCAACTTCGTCCAGTAGTAGAGGCCGGTGGTGAGCGGCTTGTCCGGGTGATCGGTATAGAAGGGCGGCAGCTTCCACAAGCTCTGCTGCCACCACATCGCTCCGATCACGACCCGGAACAGCCAGTTGGCGACATGCCTGCCGCGCCGCTGGCTGGGGATCGCGGCAAAGGCGATGACCGCGATCAGGGCGCTGACGATCAGCAATATCCAGAAGACGTGATAGGGCCAGCCCGGCTTGGCCAGAAAGGCGATGACGTCCGAATAGGGGTTGTGCATCATGGCGCTCCTTTCTGCGCTCTGCCCCGCCTGCCGCGGAGCCGGTCAGCCGCCGCGCCAGGCGCGCGCCGCCGCGGCGATCACCGCGAGAGCGTCGATCCCGCCGGCCGCCTCGCCCTTCTCAAAATCGCCTTCGACGGCGGCCATCTGATTGGTCACATGGGCAAAGCACAGGACCGGCCGGCGCCGGCTCTCGGCAAAAGCATAGAGCGCCGCCGCCTCCATCTCGACCGCGAGAATGCCGCGCGCGCGGCAC
>JBOHMF010000137.1:0-9985 GCA_050730055.1 Allostellaceae bacterium | reverse complement strand
GGTTCGGGGTGAACTCCAGCGGCAGCCCCTTGTGACCGGTCAACCTTTCGCCTTCCTCGTACATCTCGAAGGCCCGTTTCTTCAGCACCGGAAGGATTGTAGCAATCTGGTCCAGGTCGAGATCGGCGGCGATGCCCGGGTAACCGGCGCGCTCGATCATCGCGCCGAGCTTTTTGTTCTCGAACTGCGCGAAGGTCCACTCCAACGGATCGTCGATGACGGTCAGGTCCCAATTGGTCCGGTGGTTCTTGTTGCGCGGACCATAATGGTAATGCGGGTTCTTCCAGAAGCAATCAAACGCCAGAAGCTCCGTTTCTTCGACGTATGCCCTTCCTTTCGAGCCGCCCACATCCGCGAGGACATGGACCGCGAGACCACCGTCACCGTTTTTCAGCCGCCGCATCTCGAGGCCGAACCAGATGTTGCCGGCCTCGAAAATTTCTGTCCCACGGTTGTGTTTGACCGTGTTCCGCTGGGAGATGAAAGTCTCTCTGGCACAGGCCTCCACGTCGTGCAGAACGCCCCGCACCGCATCCAGGTCGGTTGCCTCGGCGATTTCTCTGTATCCGGCTCGTTCGAGCATCTGCGGCAGCTTTCGGCCAAGGGTCCGGATGGTCCAGCCAATGGGGTTGCCGTCGATGACCGGGTCCATGCGGCAATGCACCCCCATGCCGCCCCCGACGCGGCCGGCGGTCATCAGTTCGGGATTTTCCGGCCCATAGACGTAGCTTCTCTCGATGTCGAAGCAGTTGAAGCGCAGCAGGGCCGTTGGCTTGCCGTCGATAGCGGCCGCCACCTCGATCGATACGCCCTGATCGGAATGATCCTCGACATTGGCATCCCACAACTGGTGCCGAACGGTAAAGGTCAGAGGATCGGCGGCGAATCGGGTTCCTTGCGATTGGGGCATCCCGGGCGCTCCTGTAGGAAGGACGTACGCGAGCTTAGGGAGATGCAGTGCGGGCCGCAAGGACTCTCAACCTGGAGTGCTTGCTCCGGGTAGGTCCGCTATCGGCGCGTCGCGCCTCTTGCTGCGCGTTTCAGCAGAGGTCGCCGAACCAATAGACGGCGCGGAGATCGAGTGGGAAGGGGGTAGGTTCAGGATCCGGACTTATGCCGCGCGCGGCATAAACAGTCGGGTAGAGGTGCTACTGATCGGCGCGTGAAGGTCTAAACGAGCCCACTGTGACGCAAGCAACTGCGGATGATGTGTGGCTTTTGACGGAACCTCTGGCAAGCAGCGCGGAATTCCCGGCGCGTCTCCTGAAGATCACGACAACAGAGATTGCGCATCTCCACCTGCTTCAGGTGCCGCCAGATGCCTTCCTCCGGGTCCACTTCCGGGGCGTAGCCGGGAAAGCGCTCCAGGTGGAGCCACGCGGCGGCCCCATCGCTGAGAAACTGGCGGATCGCCTTGCTGCGGTGGATCGGCGCACCATCCCAGACAATCAGCAGCTTGCCCGGGATGAAGCGCCACAGATGAGCGAGGAAGCGGATCACCTCAGCGCTCGAGATCGCCGCCTCGTGGACCTGGAAGTAGAGCCGCTCGTGCAGGCCCACTGCCCCGATCACCGAGAGATGATCATGGCTGAGGGTGTGATGCAGGATCGGGGTCTCGCCCACAGGAGCGTAGGTGCGCAGCACCGCGGGCAGCAGATAAAAGCCGCTTTCATCCAGAAAGAGCAGCGTGCGCTCTTCCTCATCCGCCTTCTTTTTTGATCGCTGGCCAGCGGTCCTTCACCCACTGTTCAATCGCCGCCTCGTCGCGTTGGCGCGCGCGCTGTTCCGGCTTCTGTGAACTCCACTTCCAGCTCCGCAGCAGCTTGCTCACGTGCCCGGGATGATAGCGGATGCCCAGCTTGCGCGCGATCAGCACCGCCACCCGCTTGCGCGTCCACAGATCGCCGCGGAAGCCATGGGCCTCGGCCCCCTCGCGCAGCCACTCCAGAACCTGGCTCTGCTGCCGCGCCGAGAGCCGCCGCTGTCCCCCAGGTGCTGTGCGCTTCCGCAGCGCTTCGGGACCGCCACCATCGCGGGCACGGCGCATCCACTGACAGACCGCCCCCGCGCTCACCCCGAGAGCGGCGGCGATCTCGCTTTGGCGCCAACCCTGCTCATGGAGTTCCCACGCCCGCAGGCGCCGTCCTTCGCGCCAAGTCGTCGCCGTCGCCGATAAGGACGAATTCATCTGCGCCGCCTTTCGAGGTCTGGACGGGATCGGGGGCCGAGGTTGGCGAAATTCTCCTCCAAATTTCCCCGACGTGGCACGCAGCTTCAAGCCCAAACCCTGCGCCCTGCCTCTTCACGAGACCTTTAGAAATTCACGCGCCGATCAGTAGTTACCCGGCACCTCCCCCGCAGACCCGGCGTGCGGCTTTTCCGCACCGGGCTCTTGTCGGAAGTCGAGCGGGATCGACGTTCGGGGCTTGGGCGGCCCATTCAGTTTCAATCCGCGGGTCGATGCCTCCTGGGACAAGCCAAATCCGGCGCTGTGTCCGGGGCGTGCTTCGGCATCGACCACTTCTTCCGACCGGGTCCCTTCCCTCCACACCCTCCGCGGCGGCTCCTCGCCGCTTTGTTCGAGTGCTTCAACAGTAGTATGGACCCGTCCGACTCCTCCTGCCTTCCTGACCGGCGACGCTCGTTCGAGCTTCCCAGCCTGGCCCGGGACCTTCACGGCTGCGGGCGGCAAGAGGTCTCCCAGGTTCCAGCGCGGTCCCTTCGTGCGTGATGTGGCCTCTGACCCCGGCAGGGCGACGGGTCCTCGCCTAACGGTCCCGCACATGTTGCTTTCGACGGATACGAACGCCTCGGCCCCTGCGACATGGTTGTTTTCGTGGCTCAATCCCACACCCCACACGATTGCTGTGTACGCTTCGCCGCGGTTGTCACCTTCCACGCCGCAACACTCGCTACCGGGCGGGCGCTACCCCTTACCCGGACCGGACTTTCACCGGCTGGACCGCGCCAGCTTTGCCTGGCGCACCGTATCCTGAACCTACCCCAGATAGACCGACTGGTAGCCGCGCTCGCACCCCCCCGGCGCCCGCTGACCGCGGGGCCACCAGCGATAGGTGATCTTTGCAGCGATGCTCTTCGTCATCGAGCCACTGCTCGCTGGCCCGTATTTTCACAGGCAAGCGCGGGTAGCGCCCGAGACGGCGCTCGCCCAAATGCTATGGTTTCACCGGATTGTGCTCGGGCTGTCGCTCCTCGCCGTCTTTGCCGCTGTCGGCGGAAGTCACGGCTTGTTTTGACCGTGCCAAGGGACCGCTCTCGGCGCGAGGCCGCCGCCACTGGACGTCCAGGGAAGGTCGGCTGGCTGATCCTATTGCGGACCCCTCGGCCGGTGATGGGCCTTCTCGTGTGCCCCATTGCCGACTCCCAATCGCGACCATGAGCTTCCGACAAATCCACCCTCGGGATCGCTGAAGACTTTGGGCCAGCGAAGCATCGATTGGCAAACCTCGCGCAGGCGGTCGCGCTCGATCAGCGTACTCGCCAGTACCAGCCGTGGATGGATTACATTACCACGCCTGGATACCGCCGCCATGTGCATGGCGGCATGCCGCTTCCGATCGACATTACACTGCCACCGGAGTCGGCGCCGGCAACTTATACAACTGCCGTACGTTCTCTCGCAGTAATCGTGACCGCGTCTCCTCCGATAGGTGACCCAAGTCGCGTGTGATGACGTCGCCAGACTTGGGCCATGTCGAATTCGGATGGGGGTAGTCGTTGGACCACATCAGATTGCTGCTGCCCCAGGTGTCGAAGATCCAGCGGGCCGGCGGATCGTTGAAGAACGTGGCGTAGAACTGGCGATTGAAATACTCGCTGGGGAACATTGTCAGCGGCGAGTCGAGATTTCCACGACCCCAGTACTTGTCGTACTGCATCAGGTAAAAGGGGATCCAGCTGACTTCGTTCTCCACCAGCACGAATTTGAGGCGGGGATAGCGCTCCAGCACGCCCGTCATGATCAGGTCGGACACGGCGTTGGAAGCGTAAAGCAATTTGCTGTTCACCGCGCTGCGCATCGTCTCGAAGGCCTGGCGCCGGCCACCAAAGCCTGTCGGCCGCGGCCACGGGAAAGGTTGGCCGGTGAGGATGTGGAGGCTGATCGGTACTTCCAGATCCTGCGCGGTTGCCCACAAGCGCTCATAGTGGTCGGTGGCGAAGGAAAACTCCGCCGGCGGGGCTTGCCACACCAAGGCACCGGGCAGCCCGGCCTTGCGGCATCGCTCCAGCTCCGCCACCCCATGGTCAATGTCGTATGTGGAGATGCAGGACACGCCGTAGAGGCGGTCCGGGGCAACCGAGCAATACTCCAGGATCCAATCGTTGTAGACGCGGAAGCAGGCCTCCTGCAGGGCGGCGTCCTGGAGTCCGAACAGGTTCATCGCGAAGCTCGGGTAGAGCACCTCGCCGCTCACCCCATCCACCGCCATCTCCTTCACCCGCTCATGCGGGTCCCACCCACCCGGGTGGGCCTGAAAGAGCCCGCCGACCTCCCGCTCGGGAAACAACGGCGCCTGGTCTTTGAAGCCTGCCGGGAGCCGGTTCTGCCAGAAGTGCGGGTCCTCGATGACATGCGAATCTGCCGAAATCAGCAATTCTTCACCACGCGATGTCATGGTTTCACCTCCTTGCGCTCTCCGCATCAGCGCGGCGTTCCTATCCGGCAGCGCGATGATCAATGCATCGCCGAGCCGCCATCGACCAGAAGCGTCTGCCCGGTCATGAAGTCGCTGTCATGGGACGCGAGGAACAGCAATGCCCCGACGAGATCCTCAGGCGTCTCCTCGCGCTTCAGCGAGCGGGTTTCGACATTGAGCATCCGCACCGCACCGTAATCGTTCCGCCCCTTGATCGTGTCGCTGAGGGTGAGCCCGGGAGCAAGCGCGTTGCAGCAAATGCCATCTTCGCCGAGTTCGCACGCCATCGCCCGCGTCATCGCGACGACTGCGCCTTTGGAGGCAACGTAATGCAGCATCATCGGCGTGCCTTTGAACACCGTGCCCGACGCGATGTTGATGATTTTGCCGTAGCGCTGTCGGCGCATCACCGGCAGCACCGCCTTGACGCATTCGAAGGGGCCCCGGGTATTGACCGCCATCACCCGCTCCCATTCCTCCGAGGTGATCTCGGAAAACGGCTTCAGCGCGATCTTGCCGAAGAGCGCGGCGTTGTTGACCAGCACCTGAACGCCGCCGAAGGCATGCTCGGTGGCCTCTACCAGCGCCGCAACGGAAGCGGCGTCGCTGACATCGCACACCCGGCCGATCGCTTCGCCGCCGGCAGCGCGGATCGCCGCCACTATCGCGTCAGGCGGATCGAGGTCGCAGAGGCTCACCCGCGCCCCCTCTGCCGCCAGCGCCTTGGCGTAGGTGGCGCCGATGCCTTGCGCCGCGCCCGTCACGATCGCCACCATTCCCTCAAGTCGTGCCATCGGTTCTCCCTCCGGTGCGCCACAGCTACGGCAAGGTGATGCCGCTTTCGCGGCTGACCAGGAAGAGATCGCGGCGCTCGAAGAATTCGCGCGCGATGAAGGTGAGCGCCTCCGGGCGCTCACCGCCGATGGCGCTGCCGGCATCGTAGACCAGCATGAAGTGGCCGTCGCGCAATAGCGCGCGATAGCGGTCACCGCCGCCCAACCCATCTCTTGTCCCGCAGAGCACGAGGACCGGCTGCGTGATATCGCGGAAGGCGTCGTCGGCAGGACCGTCGGGAGCTGCCAGCACGACGGCGCCGACCGCCTCCCCAAGGTCGAGCGCCAGCCACAGCGCCGCCGCGGCGCCGGTGCCCTCGCCGATCAGGTCGAAGCGTGCGATGCCGAGCCCCGCCACCGCGGCCGCGATCGCCCGCGCCTGTTGCCGCGGCGCCTCGCCCCAGCCCGGCATCGCGAAGACGACGACGCGGCGGTGCTCGGCCATGAGGGCATGGGCGCGCGTCGGCGGCTCCGTGCTGCCAAGGATGGCGACGATCGCCTCGCCCGAACCTGCCTCCCAATAGCCGAGCCCCCCACCGTCGCCGGCTTGGTGCTGCGAGAAAATCGGCTCGCTCATCGTTTAAAACTCCCGCATGCGCGGCAGGACCTTGGTGCCGAACAGCTCGATCGACCGCAGCGTCTTGTCGCCGAGCTGTGCTCCGACGACGAGGTCGAGAACGCCGGCGCCGAGCTCGTCGCGAATGCGCCGCACCTGGGCGAGCACCGTGTCAGGGCCGCCGACGATAACCTGCCCCTGCGCGATGCGGTCGGCGAGCTCACGCCGCGACGTGCGCTGGCGCTGCGCCGCCGCATCGATGCCGTAATAGCCCGATTGCTGCACGCCGGCCGCGATTGCCTTGTTCTGGTCGACGAGGCTGATCCGCGGCGGCAATCTGCTTATGTCGGCAAAGGCCTCCTCGTCGCTATCGGCGACATGGAACATGGCGCGATAAATCACCTGCTCGGCGGCCGGCTCCCAACCTGCGGCGCGGGCGCAGTCGCGGTAATGCGCGACGGCGGTCTTGGCGAGCGGCACGGTGGTGAACGCAAAACCGATGCCGATACGGTTCTGCGCCGCAAACGCGCCGGCCTCGGGGCTGGATCCCGACATGTAGAGCGGCGGGTGCGGCTCCTGCACCGGCCGCGGCCAGATCGAGATCGTGCGGTACTGGTAATAGCGGCCGAGCCAGCCGAACGGCCGCGTCTCGGTCCAGGCGCGGCGGATCAGCTGCAGCGCCTCGGCGAAGCGCTCGCGCGATTCCGAGGGGTTGATGTTGTAAGTGACGTATTCATTGGGCGTGCCGCGCATCATGCCGGCGACCACCCGTCCGCCCGACATCGTGTCCAGCATCGCCAGTTCCTCGGCGACGCGGACCGGGTTGAGGATCGGCAGGGTCGGCCCGAGCACCGCGATCTTGGCGCGGCGGACGATCTGGCTCAGCGCGCCGGCCATGACCATCGGGTTTGGGGTCAGCGAAAAGCCGGAAAAATGGTGCTCGGCCACCGTCACCCAGTCGAAGCCGAATTCGTCGGCCTGGCGAAACTGGTCGAACGTGGTCTCGATCGCTCGAACGCCGGCATCGCGCGAATAATATTCGCCCGGCAGCGGCCAGATGTCGTGCGGCGCCGGGTCGGTGTAGCGCGCCGGGCAGAAGAGTGACGCCTTCATGTCAGAATGCTCGCTTCTCGATGGGGGCTTCGATTGCTCAGGCGGCGAGACCCGCGACAAGCGCTTGCCGCAGGCGCGGCAGCACCTCTTCTCCGAAGCGGATCATCGAGCGCTCGACCATGTCGTACGGCATCGCGCCGAGCTTGAAGACCAGCGCCACTCCCATCAGGTCGAGCTGGCTGGCGATGCGGAGGATGGTGTCCGCGACGGTGGAGGGGCTACCGAGGATCACCATGTCGTTGGCGACGATCTCGTCGAAGCTCATGTCATGCAGCATCGGCGCCTGTCGTCGCCAGAAATCGTAGCTGTCCGGCAATCTGCCGCCGCGGGTGAACTGCGTGTAGCGGTTCCACAATTCCCAGTATTGCAAGAGATAGGGCTGCGCCTCTGCGCGGGCGCGCGCATTGTCGTCGGCAACGTAGATCTCGCGCATCAAATAGAGCCGGGGCGCGGGCTCGTGACCGTGCGCGACCTGGACCTCGCGGTAAAGGGCCTGGTCGCGCCGCGCCTGCGGCACCGTCGCGTCGATCTGCGCGAACGGGATATCGTGCTCTGCTGACCAGCGCAGCGACTCCTCGCTCTGCGCGCTGACCAGAAACGGTGGATGCGGCCGCTGCACGAGCGGCGGGTACAACGGCGCGTCCTTTTTCACGGTCCAGTACTTGCCGCGATGCTCGAAGATCTCATCGGCCCAGACGCGCCGGATGACGTCGAACGACTCGAGGAACATCTCGCGCGAGCGCGCCTGATCGACGGCGAAGGCCGCGAATTCCGGCGGCCGCAGGCCGCGGCCGATTCCCATGTCGAGCCTGCCCTCGGTCAGCGTGTCGAGCATCGCCGCCTCTTCGGCAACGAGCAGAGGGTTCCGGAACGGCAGGATGTTAACCATGTTGGCAAAGCGGATACGGCGCGTGCGCTGCGACGCGGCGGCGATGATCAGGTTTGGCGACGGGGTCGCCGACGGCTGCAAGTGGTGCTCCAGGAACCAGACCTGATCGATGCCGAGGCGCTCGGCCAGCTCGACCTCCTCGAGCTGGCGCCGGAACAATTCCACGTGCGTCGAATTCTCCCGCGGGGTGGTGGTCGACCAGATCGCGAATTTCATCGTGCTCCTCCCGCGACGCCGTTATCGGGAATCCTTTGCGGCCAGGATCGCGCCTCCGGTTGCCTTGAGCAAGGCCGACGGGCCTACCCGCCGGCCAGACAGTAGCGCAGGAAGTCGGCCAGCGCTCCGCCGAGGGTCTCCTATATGCTCTTCATGATGTCGAACATTTGTAGAGATCGATCGCACGACAAAGCTCTGCGATCGAACTGGCGATGAGATTACGCTCGGTGCGGTCGAGCGAATTGCCATTTGAAGACGGTCAACGCCGGTTGACCGGCGCGGGCCGACACATTCCATATCTGGCGACAGGAGACCTGCATTCATCAGGCATCAGCATCACCCGATACACCGTCTGAATTCTTTCCGTTTCCGGTTAACTTGCTATACCCCGAAGTGGGGAACTGAGGAGAGACGACCGTGAGCGACAACCCGATCGGGGCTTCCTATCTCTATTTGCTGGACCCTGAGATTCGCTTTCTCGAGGCCGCCGTCGAACATCTGATCCCCACCGACGAGTTGGGCCCAGGGGCTCGCGACGCGGGCGTGGTGGTCTATATCGACCGCGCATTGGCCGGCACCTGGGGCGTCCACGGCCGTCAATATCGCGGCGGCCCGTGGCTGGAGGGCACGCCGCAGCAGGGCTACCAGTCGCGCTTTACGCCGCAAGAGGTCTATCGCATCGCGATTCGCGAGATCAACGAGCACTGCAAGGTCGAGTTTGACCGCCCTTTCGCGCAGCTTGCGGGTGACAGACAACTGCGCCTGCTCGAGCAGTTGGAGAAGGACGAGATCGCGCTGCCGTCGCTGTCATCGAAATTCTTCTTCGACATGCTGTGGCGTAACACCGAAGAGGGGTATTTTGCCGACCCACTGTACGGCGGCAACCGCGACAAAGTGGGTTGGAAGCTGCTCGGATTCCCCGGCGTGCCCAGCGGCCAGTACCGGGAACTGGTCACCAGCAGCGAGCCGTACCACGCCGAACCCGTCAGCGTGCTCGACGTCCAGACCGGCAAGGTGCCGCTCGATGCGGAAGGCTTTCCGAAGCACGTCGTCATCACGCGCAACAGCAATAAGGAAAGCTGAGATGTCGGCTACGAAATTGAAGTCCGTCGATGTCGTCGTCGTCGGCAGTGGCGTGGTCGGTTCGATCATGTCGATGGAACTGGCCAGCGCCGGTCTGAGCGTCGTGTGCCTGGAGCGCGGCAAGCAGTTCGATATAAACACCGACTTTCAGAAACCCAACGTGTACGACGAACTGAAGTTCGATCGCCATAGCGACATCTTCCAAAACCTGGCGCGTGACACTATTACATTTCGCAACAACAACTCGCAGATGGCTCTGCCGATGCGCGAGATGGGCGCATTCAAGCCGGGCGAGATGGTCGGCGGCACGTCGGCACATTGGGGCGGCAACGCACGCCGCTTCTTGCCGCACGATTTCGAAATGCGCTCGCGCATCGAGGAGGGCTACAGCGCATCGTTCATTCCCGAGGACTGCAATCTGCAGGACTGGGGCGTCACCTGGGACGAGATTGAACCCTACTATGACCAGTTTGAGGAAATCTTCGGCGTCGGCGGCAAGGCCGGCAACCTGAACGGCGAGATCCAGGCAGGCGGCAACCCTCACGAAGGGCCGCGCTCGCGCGAGTATCCAAACCCGCCGACACGGCGCACGCATGAGGGCGAGCTGTTCGCCGAGGCGGTGACCTCGCTGGGTTAT
>JBOHMF010000136.1:0-9991 GCA_050730055.1 Allostellaceae bacterium | reverse complement strand
GTAATCTTCGCCGATCGCCCGCACGCCATTCTTGCCAATCTCGCGCCCTGCGATCAGGGCGCGGAGCAAGGCGTCCGGCATGGTGATGCTTCCGCGGGTGTAGCTGCTGCGGGTTTGGCCATAGGTCAGAGAGGCCAGCAGCGCCTTCGCATCGTCGATCGGATCGTCTTCGAACGGCCGGCCATATTTCTGGAAATCGTTCGGCGACGCAATATAGCCGACGGCTTCGGTGCTATTGCTGACCTCCATGCGATCGAAAAACCCGACGCTGATGAGGCGCCGGTAGAGTTCGGCACCCAGGATCGTCTTCACGTCGGCGTCATAGAGAGCGCCGTTGCGGTGCATCTTGTCCTGAACTTCTGAAAGTCGCTGCTTTTCGTTGGCGGTCAGGGCCTCCAGCACCAGCAGTGTTTTCTTCGCATATTGGCCGTCACGAAAGGTATTCGAATTGAATAGGATGGTGCGGTCCCGGTCAGTCTCCTCATCGATAATGGCCGTACTCTTGCAAAGATCGATCAACGCGCTGGCTTTGGCCGTTGGAAGTTCGTAGAGATCGCCAATGAACGTCGTCGCCTCCTGCCGCCCGAGCGGCCGTTCGGCAACCTTCTCGGACAGTTCTAGCACCGCCTCTTCGTCGTTGGATGGTCCAGCGTCGTCAAAGATGTCGGCGGTCGTCTCCAACACCGCTGTCGTGGTGGCGCCGAGAACGCTCACCGCGCCGCTCTTCGCGACGTCGATCCGGCCGGTGCTTTTCAGCACATTTAACCCGACATCCCGCGTCGGCTTGTCGATGCCGTTGAGCTGACAGGCGCGCTTGACGGTCTCGGCCGATATGGTGGGGTTGGGATCGTCGGCCAGGTTGCGGCGCAAAAGATTGTAAAGGCGGCCGATATGGCCGGCGTAGGAAATGTTTTCAAGCCGGGCTGCGCCGACGCCTGTGACCGCGTCGAGATTTTTCGACTGCGCGAGAAGCCAAGCGCCTTTTGTCTTCTTGTCCAAAGTCAGCTCGCAGCACGAAACGGATTGGTGATGCGCAGCCCCTCGCCGAGCGCCATGCCGTGTTGCATATCCTCGGACCACAACGTTTCGCAATCGGCATGGAGCGCTGCGGCGGCGATCATCGCGTCGTAGATGGAGAGATTGTAGCGTTCGGCGAGCGCGAGCCCTGTCTCGTGCGTCTCGATGGTGATCGGTTGGACCGTCAGCAGGCCACGCAACATGGACAGAAATGCGTGGGCGTCTGGCCACGCCATCTGCATCTTGCGGCGCGCGACATTGGCCAGTTCGTTCAGAACCTGCACGCTGATGACGCCGCCGTCGGCGATGATTGCCTCCGCACGATCCGCCTTCACGGGGTCGCCGGACGCGATATAGACGAGGACGTTGGTGTCGAAGAAGCTACCGGGCATTGGCCTCTTCCCTGTCAAATTTGAAATCGGGCGGAAGGCGACCGCGGAAGGCGCGAAGCCGTTTCAGCAATTCGTCGCGGCCAGGCTTGCGCGCGACGGCGAGTTCCCGCGCATCGGCGACATGGATTTCGATCTCGTCGCCTTCCTTGAGTTCGAGCGCTTCGACCACGGCGGCGGGAAGGCGAACGGCAAGACTATTGCCCCATTTGGCGACCTGCATTCCGGCCCTCCATTCGGCGGATATACGTCAGTGCCAATGTATATCTGACAATCGCCGAGAGCAAGGGCTGCGCCCCAGACGCTTTGACTCGAGACGACGCGGCCCGGTCACAGGCAAGGCATCACACCGGCTATGGCGTTTCTCCGCCCCGTCGCGTCAGCCGATCGACGATCTTGCTGATAGGATGATGGTCACCCACCCAAAAGGCGAACTCGCCGCGCTGGCTCGGGAGCCTGCCGAAGCTGTGCATGACAGCCAAATGTCACGGCCGGGGCTACGCCATCGTATCCGACGATTTCCAACCAAGCGCATAGAACCCGCTCAGAGTGAGGGACATGCGTGGCAATCTAAGCAAAAACGGCCCCGAAGGGCCGCTCTTAACACTCTGAAATATCTAAGATATTCTGGAGCGGGCGAAGGGATTCGAACCCTCGACCCCAACCTTGGCAAGGTTGTGCTCTACCTCTGAGCTACACCCGCTTCGCCCCGGATACTAGGGAAGCGGGCGCGTCTTTGGCAAGGGTTGCATCGCGCCAAGGGTTGCATCACAGTCAGGCGGGCGGCATCGTGCCGCCATCATGCCGGACCGCCTGCCAAGCTCCCCGCTCACCCCCGAGGATCTGTTCCGCCGCTTTGACGCGCTGGGGATCGCGTATCGCACCTATTCCCACCCGCCGGTCTTTACCGTCACCGAAGCCGCCCAGTTGCGCGGCAGCCTTCCCGGCGGCCATTGCAAGAGCCTCTTTCTGAAGGACAAGAAGGGCGGGTTCTGGCTCGCCGTCATGCTCGAAGAGCGGCGGATCGATCTGCCGGCGCTGGCCCGGCACCTCGGCGCGCCGCGTTTCTCGTTTGGCGGCGCCGACGATCTCCTCACCCTCCTCGGCGTGCGCCCGGGCAGCGTCACTCCCTTTGCCCTGGCCAATGACGGGGACCATCGAGTCACCCCAGTCCTTGATGAGGCGATGCTCGCCTGCGACCCGCTCAACTATCATCCGCTGGTCAACGACCGGACGACCGCGATCTCGTCCGGTGATCTGCTGCGCTTTATCACCGCCTGCGGGCACCAGCCGCGGATCGTGCCGCTCGACGGTCTCGAACGCGCGGCCCCCGCGCACCCCCCCGCGCACCATTGAGCACCTGCCTCGCCGCGACGACGCTTGCCTTGACGGCACCGGGCCGCCATCTTGTGCGGGAGATCCGAAGAGGCAGCGATGGCGAATGAACCTTTGATCGGCGCCGCCGCCGGGGGTGGCGCCCCCGTCATTGACGTGACCACCGCCACCTTTATGGCAGAGGTCGTCGACGGTTCGTTCGAGACCCCGGTCATCGTCGATTTCTGGGCGCCCTGGTGCGGGCCGTGCCGGCAACTGGGACCGATCCTGGAAAAGACCGTGCGCGCCGCGAACGGCGCCGTGCGCCTCGTCAAGGTCAACATCGACGACAATCCCGAGATCGCGCAACAGATGCGCATCCAGTCGATCCCGGCGGTCTACGCCTTCAAGGAGGGGCGCCCGATCGACGGCTTTGTCGGCGCCGTGCCGGAAAGCCAGGTCCGGCAGTTTGTCCAGCGCCTCGCCGCCCAGGGCGGCGGCGACGGCAACGACGCCCTCGCCGAGGCGATGGAGATGGCCAAAGGGGCGCTGCAATCGGGCGATGCGAAAAGCGCCGCCGCGCTCTACCAGCAGATCCTGCAACGCGATCCCGCCCATGTCGAGGCGACGGCCGGTCTTGTCCGCGCGCTCGTTGCACGCGGCGAGTTTGACCGGGCGCGCCAGGTCCTCTGCCGCGTTCCGAAGGAGAATGCCGGCCACGCCGAGATCGCCGCGGCGCGCGTGGCACTCGATCTCGCCGAGGCAGGCAAAAAGGCGATGAAGGAGAGCGGCAAGCTGCGCGCCCGCCTGCAGCAGAACCCGGATGATCATGCGGCGCGCCTCGAACTGGCGACCGCCCTCTTTGGCGGCGGCGAGCGGGAGACGGCGATCGACGAACTCCTGACCCTCTTCAAGCGCGACCGCCAGTGGAACGAGGAAGCCGCGCGCAAGCAACTGGTCAAGTTCTTTGAGGCGATGGGACCGACCGATCCGCTGACGCTCTCCGCCCGGCGGCGGCTCTCCTCGCTGATGTTCTCCTGAGCGCGATGGCCGACCGGCCCTACGGGGCGGCGCTCCCCGAT
This sequence comes from Allostellaceae bacterium, assembly GCA_050730055.1. Lineage (GTDB taxonomy): Bacteria > Pseudomonadota > Alphaproteobacteria > ATCC43930 > CGMCC-115725 > AP-15. The sequence continues at coordinate 6,189 of JBOHMF010000136.1, read as the reverse complement.
CTTCTTGCGATCTTTCCGCTGCCCGGCGTGCTGCTGCTGCCGCGCGGCCGGCTGCCGCTTAACATCTTTGAGCCGCGCTATCTGGCGATGATCCGCGACGCGCTCGCCGGCGAGCGGCTCATCGGCATGATCCAGCCGCTCGATCCGGTCCTGCGTGACGAAAATCCGCCGCTCTACCGCACCGGCTGCGCCGGTCGTATCACCTCCTTTACCGAGACCGAGGACGGCCGCTATCTGATCACCCTGACCGGGGTGTCGCGCTTTGCCATCCGCGAGGAACTGCCGCTGCGCGACGGCTACCGCCGCGTCGTCCCGGAATGGAGCAGCTACGCCGGCGATCTTGCCGAGGCGGCCGAGCCGGCGTTTGACCGCGACCGCCTGATCCGGGGTTTGCGCGCTTTTTTTCAGCGGCACGCGATCTCCGCCGACTGGGAGGCGATCGCCAAGACGCCGGGCGAGCGGCTCGTGACCTCGCTTGCCATGATCTGCCCGTTTGCGCCGAGCGAGAAGCAGGCCCTGCTGGAAGCACCCAATCTCGACGAGCGCGCGCAGCTTTTGTGCGCGATCGTCGAGATGGCGGCGGCGGGTCCGCCGCAGGATGGCGCCGACGGGCCGCGGCACTGAGGACAAGGTGATGGAAGGACCTTCCGAGATCGATTCGCGCCTTCTCGAAATCCTTGTCTGTCCGCTGACCAAGGCGCCGTTGCGCTACGACCGCGAGGCGCAGGAACTGATCAGCGAAGAGGCCGGTCTCGCCTATCCGATCCGCGACGGCATCCCGATCATGCTGATCGAGGAAGCGCGTCCGTTGCGCGAGGAGGAACGGCCAAAACGGCTGCCGCAGCCCTGAAGGAGGGCCGATGAATTCGGGCGAGACCCACTGGCCGGTTGAGCTGCGCCTGAAGCGCGCCGAAAAGCTCCTCGAAATCGCCTTTGACGACGGCCGCTCCTTCTCTCTGCCGGCCGAGTATCTGCGGGTCGAGAGTCCGTCGGCCGAGGTCCAGGGGCACGGTCCCGGCCAGAGAACGCTTGTCGCCGGCCGCGCCCATGTCGGCATCATCGCCGTCGAGCCGATCGGCAACTACGCCGTGCGTCTCACGTTTGACGATCTGCACGACACCGGGATCTATTCCTGGAGCTATCTCTACCAGCTCGGTCTCGAATACGAAGAGCGCTGGCAGAAATACCTCGACGCCCTTGCCGAGCGCGGTCTCACGCGCGAACCCGAGCGCCGCGGCTAGAGCGGCTCCCCTCTCACGAGGCGCGGCAAATCGCCGGTCAATCCCATCGCGTCGCGCATCAGAAAGCGTTTCACGGGCGGCAGCCGATCCACTGCGGCAAGACCCAGATCGCGAACGAGGCGCAGTGGCGGCAGATCATTTGAGAACAGCCGGTTGAGACCGTCGGTGACGGCCGCGAGCAGCAGCGTGTCAACCTGCCGCCGGCGCTGGTATTGCCGCAACAGCCCCGCCTCGCCGATGTCGAGACCAAGCCGGCGCGCATCGACAACGAGCTCCGAGAGCACGGCGACATCGCGGATGCTGAGATTGAGACCCTGCCCGGCAATCGGATGGACGAGATGCGCCGCCTCGCCGACCAGCGCGAGGCGCGGCGCCACCAGGCGCTCGGCCTGCATCAGCGCCAGCGGGTAGGACCAGCGCGGCCCGACCGGCGCGAGCGCGCCGAGAAAATCGCCAAAGCGAGCCGCCAGTTCGGCGGCAAAACCGGTCTCGTCGAGCGCCAGAATCTGCGGCGCCAGCGCGGCCCGCTCGGTCCACACGATCGACGAGCGGGCGCGGAACGCCGGCGCCGCCACCGCGGGGTCGTCGGTCATCGGCAGGATCGCGAACGGCCCGGCCGGCAGAAAATGCTCGACGGCGATGCCGCGGTGCGGCTTTTCGTGCCGTACCGTGACGACGATGCCGGTCTGCGGATAGCGCCACTCCAAGGTGCGGATAGGGGCGGCGCGGCGCAGCGGCGAACCCCGGCCATCGCACGCGGCGACAAGGCGCGCGGCGAGCCGCCGTCCGTCGGACAACAGCGCAGCGGTCCCGCCGGGCGCGGCCTCCGCCCGCACGACCGAGACCGGCGCCACGAGCAACAGGTTCGGCAAGGCGGCCGCGTGCGCGAACAGGGCGCGGCGCAGCACGCGGTTCTCGACGATGTAGCCGAGCGGCGCATCGCCGCCGAGGTCACGATGGTCGTAGTGCAGAAACAGCGGCGCATTGTCGTCGGCGACGCGGATTTCGCGGATCGGTTCGGCGTCCGGCGCGATCGCGGACCACACCCCGAGCCCCTCCAGCACCCGCCGCGACCCATAGGCGATTGCCGAGCTGCGCCCGTCAAAGGCATCCTCCTGCATCGCCCGCGGCTCCTGGCGATCAACGAGGGCAACAGCGAGGTCGGCGCCGGCGCAGGCGATCGCCAGCAACAGCCCGACCAGACCGCCGCCCGCGACCAGGAGTTCGACATCGTCGGCCATGCTCCGAGCATGGGCGCGCGCACCCGCATTGTCCAGCCGACCCGCTCGCCTCTTCTCTGGGCGCACCTCGCATGATTGCATAGGAAATAAGCAAAAATTGTGGAACGCGCGCACTTTTCCGCCCTGTCCGCGGCCGGGGGTGCGGCGGGCGGATGGCACGATTCTTGTTTCTCCACAATGGGCGGGCGCGGCGGTTCCGCGGCGCCCGCCTGTCTTGCCGTGAAGGAGAGTTTGATGCGTTGGCGTGCCCTCTTTGCGGGCGTCGCGGTCTTTGCCGCGTCCGCTCCGGCCTTTGCGCAGGCGCCGTCGGCGCCCGCTGTCAACTCCGGCGACACCTCCTGGATGCTGACCTCGACCGCGCTGGTCCTCTTGATGACGGTGCCCGGCCTCGCCCTCTTTTACGGCGGCATGGTGCGCAAGATGAACGTGCTCGCCACCGTCATGCAGAGCTTTGCCATCACCTGCCTCGTTACGATCCTGTGGATGGCGCTCGGCTACAGCCTCGCCTTCACCCCGGGCACCCGTTTTATTGGCGGGTTGTCGCAGGCGATGCTGAACGCGCTGACCCTCAACAGCGTCAGCCCGCTGGCCAAGACCATTCCGGAATCGGTCTATATGACCTTCCAGATGACCTTTGCCATCATCACCCCGGCGCTGATCTGCGGCGCCATCGCCGACCGCATGAAATTCTCGGCCCTCTTATGGTTCATCGGCGCCTGGAGCCTCCTCGTCTATGCCCCGATCGCGCATTGGGTGTGGGGTCCCGGCGGCTTTCTTGGCGATGCCGGGGTGCTCGACTTTGCCGGCGGCACGGTGGTGCACATCAATGCCGGGGTCGCCGGTCTCGTCGCCGCGCTGGTCATTGGCAAAAGGCGCGGCTATGGGGCCGAGATGTTCGCCCCGCACAATCTGGTGCTGTCGGTGATCGGCGCCGCGCTGTTATGGGTCGGCTGGTTCGGTTTTAACGCCGGCTCGGCGGGCGCGGCCAACGGCTCGGCCGGGATGGCGATGGCCGTGACCCAGATCGCGACGGCGGCCGCGGCGCTCGCCTGGATGTTCGCGGAATGGGCGACGCGCGACAAGCCGAGCGTCCTCGGCATTGTCAGCGGCGCGGTAGCCGGTCTTGTCGCGATCACCCCGGCGTCCGGCTTTGTCGCGCCGGGGGGCGCGCTCGTCATCGGCGTGGCGGCCGGGGTCGGCTGCTTCTGGGCGGCGACCGGTCTGAAGAACCGGCTCGGCTATGACGACAGCCTCGACGCCTTTGGCGTGCATGCGATTGGCGGGATGATCGGCGCGCTGTTGACCGGGGTGTTCGCGCGCGCCGCGATCACCGGCGATCCGTTGAAGGCCGGCCTCATCGACGGCCATCCCGGGCAGGTGCTGATCCAGCTCTACGGCATCGCCGTCACCATCGTCTATTGCGCCGCGGTGAGCTTTATCATTCTGAAGATCATCGATATGACGCTCGGGCTGCGCGTTGACCGCGATGCCGAGCGCGAGGGGCTCGATCTCGCGCTGCACGGCGAGGCGGTGCAATAGCGTTGGAGCGCGGCGGGCGATCGCGTAAGGTGAGCGCCAGTCTCTAGCGGAGCCGGATGTGCCGCTCAATCCGCGTCTCGACGATCTCTCCGATTATCCCTTTGCGGCGCTGCGCGCGCTCCTCTCCGACATCACGCCGCGCCTCAACACGGCGCCGATCGCGATGTCGCTCGGCGAGCCGCAGCACCAGCCGCCGCCGCTTCTCGCCGAGACGGTGGCCGCGCACGCCCATGAATGGAACCTCTATCCGCCGATGGCGGGCGCACCCGAGTTGCACGCGGCGGTCGCCGACTGGCTCACCCGCCGCTACCGTCTGCCGGAGGACACGCTGTCGCCCGAGCGGCACATTCTCAGCCTCTCGGGCACCAAGGAAGGGCTTTATCTCGCGGCGATGCTGGCGGTGCCGCAACAGAAGGCAGGCGCGCGGCCGGTCGTCCTCGTCCCCAACCCCTACTACCTCGTCTATAACGGGGCGGCGACGATGGCCGGGGCCGAGCCGGTGTTTCTCGACGCGGTGCGCGAGAACGGTTTTATGCCCGATCTTGATTCGATCCCGGCGGCGACGCTCGAACGCGCGGCGCTGTGCTATCTGTGCTCGCCCGCGAACCCGCAGGGCACGATCGCCACGCTCGATTATCTGAAGCGGGCGATCGCCCTCGCCCGCCGCCATGATTTTGTGCTGGCGATCGACGAGTGCTACGCCGAGATTTATGATGGCGCGCCGCCGCCTGGCGGTCTTGAAGCCTGCGCCGCACTTGGCCAGGGGTTAGCCAACGTCCTGGTGTTTCATTCGCTGTCAAAGCGGTCGAGCGCGCCCGGGCTGCGCGTCGGTTTTGTCGCCGGCGACCCCGCGCTGATCGGCCGGTTTCTGCACTTGCGCAATTACGGCGGCTGTCAGGTGCCGCTGCCGCTCCAGGCCGCGGCGGCGGCGCTGTGGCGCGACGAGGCGCATGTGATCGAGAACCGGGCGCGCTACCGCCGCAAGTTCGACCTCGCCGCGGCGGCGCTCGATGGCCGCGCCGGGTTCTACCGGCCGCAGGGCGGGTTCTACCTGTGGCTCGAAGTCGGCGACGGCGCGCGCGCGGCGGTCGCGCTGTGGCGCGAGGCGGCGATTCGCGTTCTGCCGGGGGGCTATATCGCCCGCCCCGGACCGGGTGGCGACAACCCGGGAGAGCGCTACATCCGCCTCGCGCTCGTCCACGATGAGGCGACGCTCGAAACCGCGTTGGCGCGGATGCGCCGCGTGCTATAGCGGAAAGCGGGGACGCGGTCTTGGGGAAGACCGCGTTCCGGGGGAAGGGGCATGCGATCCACCAGCGGAGCCGGGGCTTCCGACCCCAGCCGCAGTTTCTCCTCGGGCCGCGCCGGAAGCGGACCCGGAGGCCGGGGCTTGGCAAAAAGCCGTCTGCATTTCGGTTCGCGACCGCGCCGGCCGCGCCTGATCGCGACCGCGCTGCTGGAGGGCGCGCAGGACTGGGCGGACACGGCGGCGGTGTTGCGGCGCCACCTCGCCGCGGCGGCCGGGTTTGGCGTGCTGATCGCGGCGTTTCTGCTGCTGCTGTGCCTCTTCACCTATGACCCGCGCGACCCCTCCTGGGACACCGCAGTCGCGGCCGCGCCGCACAACCTGCTCGGCCGCGACGGCGCCTTTATCGCCGACCTGCTGCGGCAACTCCTGGGGCTGGCCGCGTTTCTGCTGCCGGCGGTGCTGTTCGGCTGGGCCTTTCGCCTGTTGCTGAACCGGCCGCTCACCGCGCTCGGCCGGCGCCTGACGCTGTTGCCGCTGGCCCTGCTGCTCGGCGCTTTTGCGCTGACCGCCGCCGAGGGCCTGGGGGCGGCGCCGACGATCAGCGGCGGGGCGGTGGGCTGGCTTCTGGGCACGCTGCTGGGGAAGGCCGGTCTTGGCCCTCTGGCTCTGCCGCTGGCGATGGCGGCAGCGGCCCTCGTCGGACTGCTGCTGCTGATGCTGAGCGGTCTGTCATGGCAGGACTGGCGCGATCTCGCCGCCGGGACGGGCCGCGGCACCGCCCGCGCGGCGAGCCTTTCCGGTCGCGGCGGCACCGCACTCGCACGCTTTTTGCGGCAGCATAGGCGCGCCCGCCGGGACGCACGCCGCGCCGCGCCGGCGGCGCGCGAACCGACCCTCCTGGAAGGGGACGAGACCGCAC
>JBOHMF010000135.1:0-10067 GCA_050730055.1 Allostellaceae bacterium | reverse complement strand
TTGCAGGAGCGTGCCGTAGGCGACGGCGCGCGCTTCCGGCCCCTCGCGCCCGAGACCGGAGGCCGAAATGTAGATCAGATCGGGGTTGACCGCCCGCAACTCTTCCGCCCCGAGGCCGAGGCGACCAATCACCCCGGTCGCGAAGTTCTCGACCAGCACGTCGCTGCGGGCGGCCAGGGCGCGCGCGACGGCGACGGCCTCGGGCTTTTTGAGATCGAGGACGATGGCGCGTTTGGCCTGGCCGAGGACGCTGTGCAGTCCCGACGCGCGGCCGGGATCGCCGCGGCCCGGCGCCTCGATCTTGATGACCTCGGCGCCCATCGCGGCGAGGTATCGGGTCGTTGTCGGGCCGGCGATGACCCAACTGAAGTCGAGCACGCGCACCCCGGCGAGCGGCATCGTGAGGGTCCCCGCGCGACCTGTAGCGCTGGGATGGAGCCCGGCGGTCGCGTCGCGCTCGTCGGCTGTGGCACCGTCGCGCCGGCGCGGCGCGAAGCTCAGCCCGAACGGCGGACCGGGAACCGTGACATTGCGCCCGTCGAGAGCAAGCGGACGCCAGAAGCCGCGGTGAGCAAGTTGCGGCGAGACCAGTTGCTCGGCCGGCTCGCGCAGCGGAAAGCTTGGCACATGCGCGCGCTGGGCCCGGTCGGCAATCTCCTGCTTGCCGTATTGCCGGCTCCATGCTGCCATCAGCGCGTGGAGCGCGTCCCAGTTGGCAACCCGGTCGGGCTTTGCGGCAAAGCGCGGGTCCACTCCCCATTCGGGCGATCCCATCACCTTGAGCCAGGCGGCCCATTGCGGATCGTCGCGCGGGCTGATCGCGACGTAACCGTCGCGCGCCGGCAGGATGCACACGGTGGCGCCGTTGCCGTCCGCGAGCCGCCGCCGCGACCAGCTTTTTCCGGTTGTCCCGGCGCGCGCCAGTTCGCCGACTGCCAGGGTCGCCAGGGCCTCCGCGATCGATACGTCGATCAGGGCGCCAGGCTCCCCGGCCATCACCGCGTGCATCCCGGCGCAGGCGGCGGCGAGCCCGCCGATAAAGGCCGACTGCTCGCCGACCGGGCGGATCGGCGCTTCGTTGAGATCGTCCACTTGCCCCGTCAGCAGCCGGGCGATGCCGCTGGCAAACAGGAGGGTCAGATCGCTCGCCGGATCGTCGGCCCTGGGACCCGTCTGGCCAAACGGCGAAATCACGACAAGCGCGGCCCGCGCATTGATCGTGCGCAGCGTGCCGGGATCGACCTGCCGCGCGCGCAGCTCTTCTGGTCCGCCTTCGACAAGGATCAGGTCGGCCGCCGCGATCGCTGCGCGGGCTGCATCCGCGCCGGAAAGGCGGGTCTTGCCGTCATTGAGATGGCGCGCGAGGGGGGTCGAATCATCCGCGTCGATCGCGCCGATCCGGGCGCCGGTATCGGCAAAGAGACGCCCGCCCACGGCGGCGGCCAAACCGGCGCCGATCTGTGCGACTGAGAGACCCGCCAGCAAAGACATTCCGCGCCGCCGCTCGGGGTGGGCCGCGTCAGGCCGACGCCTGCGGGTCCGGATCGCGGCGCGGGCGCGCCAGCACCGCGCCCGGCCACTGGTCGGGGCGGGCACGGCGGTATTGCGGCGCATAAGCGAGATCGGCGCCGAGCGCCTCAGCGGCGTGCCAGGCCCAGCGCGGATCGTCGAGAAAGGCGCGGGCGAGCGCGACGCAGTCGGCATGACCGTCGGCGATGATCGCTTGCGCCTGATCGGGCGTGACGATCATCCCGACCGCCTGCACGGCGAGACCGCTCGCCTTCTTGACCGCGGCGGCAAACGGCACCTGATAGCCGGGCGCGAGGGCGGGGCGCGCCGCAGGGGTGATCCCGCCGGACGAGACGCAGACATAATCGAAGCCGATCTCGCGCAGTTCGCGGGCAAAGAGGCCTGCTTCCTGCGGGGTGATGCCGCCGGCGATCCAGTCGGAGCCGGTGATGCGCATGCCGAGCGTCTTGTCGCGCGGCCACACCGCACGCAGCGCCGCCGCCACGGCGAGCGGGAAGCGCATGCGGTTCTCCAGACTGCCGCCATAGCGGTCGCGCCGCCGGTTCGCGATCGGCGACAGAAAGCTGTGCAGCAGAAAGCCGTGCGCGCCGAGCAGTTCGACAAGATCAAAGCCGAGACGCAGAGCGCGCCGCGCGGCGGCGACATGAGCGTCGCAGATGCGGGTGAGACCCTCCTCGTCAAGCGCCTCCGGGGCCGGCCAGGAATTGTCAAGCGGGATTGCCGAGGGCGCCAGGGTCGTCCAGGCGCCGTCAGCCAGTGGTCCGCCGCCTTGCCAGGGGAGCCGCGCCGAACCCTTGCGCCCGGCATGGGCGAGTTGGATGCCGAGCCGGGCTCCGCCCCAGCGGCGGCACAGGGCGACGACACGGGCCAGCGCCCTCTCGTTTTCGTCCGAATAGAGGCCGAGACAGCCGTGGCTGATGCGCCCCTCGGGTTCGACCGCGGTCTGCTCGACAATGACAAGACCGGCGCCCGACAGCGACAGCGCGCCGAGATGCTGCATGTGCCAGTCATTGGCCGAACCCTCTTCGGCGCTGTACTGGCACATCGGCGACACGGCGATCCGGTTTTCGAGGGTGAGGCCGCCGAGGGTCAGCGGTGCGAAGAGATGACTCGCCGGTTTCAACGACATTTTCGAGATCCGCTTATTGTTGATTGTTGCTTGTGGCTCCGCGCGCCGCTACTCGGCCGCCTGCGCCCCCACGGGTCAAGCCCGTGGGCTGAAGGCCCACGGCGGCCCGAGCGTCTTCAGAAACTCGATCAGATGGGGCTTCCAGACCTCGGCATAGAAATGGGTGAAATGCCCGTGCGTTTTTGGTCCCGCCGGGATCAGCACATAGCGGCCGTGACGCACCCGTTTCATCGCGCGCTCGACGGTGCCGAGTTCGGGCGGGTTGGCCTCGTCCTCCGCGGTGTTGATCAGCAGCACCTTGGCGGTGATCCTGTCGAGATCGGGTTCGGGGTTGTAGTCGCGGATCGCCTCGATCGCCCACAGCGCGTCATTGGCGTCGCTCCGGGCGGCCTGGGCAAGACGCTCCTCATAGAGCGCGTCGGCGGCGGCCAAGGTCGGGGCCATCTCCTGAACGCGCGTCGCGCTCTCGGTGCGCAACCCGTTTGCCGCCGCGGTATAGCGGTAATAGCGGGGGCTCTTCTCATAATCGCCATTGTTCCAATCGGGATCATGGCGGATCGCCTCGGCCGCGGCGCGGCGCATGATCCAGTTGCGACCGCTGATCTCGATCGGCTGGCAGGACAGCGGCACCACCCCGTCCATCAGGTCGGGGTATTTTTCGGCCCATAGAAAGGCGTGCATCCCGCCCATCGAGCTGCCGATGACAAGACGCAGGTGGGTGACGCCGAGACCCTCGCTCACAAGGCGATGACCGCTCTCGACCATGTCGTGGTAGCGGTAGTGCGGAAATTTTCCCCTGAGCCCGTCCGAGGGCTTGCTCGATCCGCCGCGTCCGATCGCATCGGGCATGATGATGAAATACTCCGCCGCATCGAGCGGTTCTCCGGGCGCGAACAATTCATCGGCAAGGCTCGGGCGCAGCCAGTTGGCGCCGGTCCCGGTATTGCCCTGTAACAGCAAGACGCCGTTGGTGATCCCGCCCTTCCCGTCGCGCCTCGCCGTGCCGAGAGTACGGTAATGGAGCCGCAGTTCGGGAAGGCGCTCGCCGCTGCCGAACCGGTAATCGCGGATGACAAAATCGCCTTCGCGGGTGTTTGGCCACCTGGCGCCCAGGGCGTCCGGTGTTGCGGCGGTATCGGCAGCCATTGGCAGTCCCCAAAAAATTGCTCCGGCCGATGATAGAGGCGCGGAGTGCCGGGGTCAGCCCCTTTTCCCTGAGCCGGCGGCGCGGCGCTCTCGACGCGGGCGGTGATTCCGGCGACACTCCCTGATCCCTCGCAACGGAGCGAGCCGAACATGGCGGCCTACGATCCCTCCGCGCTGATCCCGGTGACGGTGCTCACGGGCTTTCTCGGCAGCGGCAAGACCAGCGTTTTGAACCACGTCCTGAAGCAGCCGGGGATGGTGGCCACGGCCGTCATCATCAATGAGTTTGGCGAGATCGGTCTCGATCATCTTCTGGTCGAGAGCGCCACCGACGATGTCGTGCTGCTGAACAGCGGATGTCTGTGCTGCACCGTGCGCAGCGACATCGCCGAGACCCTGCTTGACCTTTATGTCAAGCGGGCGAAAAACAAGATCCCCGATTTCCGGCGCGTCGTCATCGAGACCACCGGGCTGGCCGATCCCGCGCCGATCCTGCACACCCTGATGTCGGACCCGCTGATCGCCGCGCGTTATGCGCTCGACGGGGTGGTGACGACGGTTGATGCGAAAAACGGCGTGGCGACGCTCGACCGCCAGAGCGAGGCGGTCAAGCAGGCCGCGGTCGCCGACCGCCTGCTCCTGACCAAGACCGATCTCGCCGCGGGCGGCGAAATCGAGACCTTGCGGGCGCGGCTCGCCATGCTCAATCCATCGGCGCCGATCCTGCCGGTCGCGCGCGGTGCGGTCGATCCCGAGGGGCTGTTTGGCCTCGGCCTCTATGATCCGCAGACAAAGAGCCTCGAAGTCCAGCGCTGGCTGCGCGACGAAGCCTTTGCCGATGCGCAGGACAAGCACGAGCACGAAGACGATGGGCACGACGAGGACGGGCATCACGATGTCAACCGTCACGACGAGCGCATCCGCGCCTTCTGTCTTGTCCGCGATAAGCCGGTCTCATGGACCGCGCTGTCCGCCTGGCTCGATGCGCTGGCCGAGATGCGCGGCGATGACCTGTTGCGGATGAAGGCGATCGTCGCCCTCGTCGAGCGCCCGGACGAACCGGTCATCCTGCACGCCGTGCAGCACGTCTTTCACCCGCCGGTCCTGCTGCCGGAATGGCCGAGCGAAGACCACCGCACGCGGATGGTCTTTATCACCCGCGACCTGCCACGGGAGATGATCGAAAAGACCCTCGCCGCCTTTGAGGAGGCCGCCGGCGACGCCGCTTGAAAATAAGAATTACTTGGCGTGAATGCGACGCCGAGATCCGGGCGTCTGACCGGCTTCTACTCGCCGAGTCGCAAGAACGCCGAGATCGTGGAGCTCGCTCTCAAATTTCTCAAAATCTTCAACCAGAGAGAGTTCAACGACAATCTCCTCACCATCAAGGAGACGTTCGACAATATCCCTCGCGCTCCGTAAAGGTACGTGGCGTCGGGCCAGCGCCTGCGCCGCCGATACGGTCTTAACGAATGCCGGTTCCGCTCGCAGCAGGTAGCTTGCGGGTGAACCTGAGCGGACGCGGGAGGCGGCCCCGGTGCGCACCCGAGGTCCGAGTCGCTCCCTGAATGACGATGGCATCAAGATCCACCAATTCCATCAACATCTGTGCGAGCTGCCTCAGGCGATGCGGTCCAAGCCCGTTGGGGCGTATAGTCTCGCCCTGCATATGGAGGCCGTAGAGAAGCAATTCGCGCCCCCGTGGCTCGACCTCGGCCATGACCAGCAGCGCGCCCGCGGGAGTAGTTATGCGCGCTGTGACCACATCGCCATCGGTTAACTCGTCTTCCATCTCGATCTGGATATCGTCTGTCGTCCACGTTGCGTCAACAAATTTCGTCATAAAATTATCTCGTCGCGCTAAATGCTCAATGCCACCAATATAGACACCAGAGATCGCAAATACACTGTTGTTCAGCCGACCGGGAAGCGATTGGAAAACAGGCAGTTTTCGAGGATGAAGCGGCCGCCGTCGGGAAGATGATGCGCGCGGGCAAAGCGCGCGTGCGCGTCGAGCACGGCATCGGGATAATCGCCGGGCGCGCTCGGCACGTATTGCACAAGATTGTCGCGGAACCCGCGCCGGGTCACAAAGAACGAGGCAAAGCCGCGGCGCGCCGCCGCCACGGCAAGCCCCTCGGTCAGCGGCCGCACCTGCGGGTTGACGGTGAAATCTGCCCAGTTGGCGGCCAGGCATCCGCCCGGCGCGAGCGCGTCGAGGCACCGCTCCCAGAAAGCCTCATCGAGATCGGCCGGACCCGCAGCGTCGTAGAGATCGACAAGAACCGCATCAAAGCGCTCGCTTGTGCCGGCGAGGTAGCGCTGAGCGGTGTCGATGACGGGGGGCTGGCGCAGATGAAACCAGCGGCGCGCGAGCGTGGCGACACCCGCGTCGGCTTCGATCAAGGTTGGTGTGCAGTCCGGCAGATAGGCGCGCACAAAACGCCACATCGCGGCGCCGCCGACCCCCAGGAGGAGTGCGCTCCACCGCTGCGCGCCGAGCGCAAAGGCGAGCGACATCAGCCGCTCGTAGTGAAAGACGAGGCGTTCCGGATAGAGGAGATCCATGCTCGACTGCTCGGTCACGTTGGCACTGGTGCCAAACGAGCCGAGTGTGCGGTAGTGCTTGGTGCCGCGGTCAAAATCGACGACAAAGACCGGGGCGCCAAAGGTCTCGGCCCGGCGCAGCAGGCGGATGCGCGCGGCGCTGCCAAAATAATCGAGGATCAGCCGGCGCAGCCGGTCCTCGCCGAGTTCGGTGATCATCGGGCGGCGCCCTCGCCAAGGGCGGCACGGCGGCGCCGGCAAGCCGCGACGGGCAGGCGGCGCTGGGGCAGGGAGGGGATCACATCGGCCGGGAGCGCTGTTTGCCCGGTGTAGCAGCGCCGGGCGCGCAAGGGCAATGAGGGGAGAAAGCGATGCAGGCGCAACTCCTGACCCGGATCGGCGCACCGCTCGCCGCGGCCGAAGTGCCGGCGCCGCAGCCCGGTCCGCATCAGGTGCTGATCCGGATCGGCGCCTGCGCGGTGTGCCGCACCGATCTGCACGTCGTTGACGGCGAACTGCCCGATCCGAAACTGCCGCTCGTGCCCGGGCACGAGATCGTCGGCACGATCGTCGCAAAGGGTCCCGAGGCCGAGCGGTTTGCGCTCGGCGCGCGGGTCGGCGTGCCCTGGCTCGGCTGGACCTGCGGAGTGTGCGAATACTGCCGCTCGGGCCGCGAGAACCTGTGCGACCGCGCCCGCTTCACCGGTTATCAGGTGAACGGCGGTTATGCCGAGCTGACCGTCGCCGACGAACGTTATTGTTTCGCGATCCCCGAACAATACGGCGATGCCGAAGCGGCACCGCTCCTTTGCGCCGGGCTGATCGGCTACCGCACCCTGCGCCTTGCCGGCGCGGCGGAGCGGCTCGGCCTCTACGGATTTGGCGCGGCCGCGCACATCGTCGCGCAGGTGGCGCGCCATCAGGGCCGGCGGATTTTCGCCTTCACCCGGCCGGGCGACACGGCCGCGCAGGAATTTGCCCGCGCGCTTGGCGCCGAGTGGGCCGGCGGCTCGACCGAAACGCCGCCCGCGCCGCTCGACGCGGCGCTGATCTTTGCCCCGGTCGGCGCGCTGGTGCCTTTGGCCCTGGCCGCAACCAGAAAAGGTGGGACCGTGGTGTGCGGCGGCATTCACATGAGCGATATTCCGTCCTTTCCCTACCATCTGCTCTGGGAGGAGCGGGTGGTGCGCTCTGTCGCCAACCTGACCCGGCAGGACGGCGAGGAATTTTTTGCCCTTGCGCCTGTGGCCGGGATCAGAACCACGACCCGTGCCTATCCGCTCGCCGAGGCCAACCGGGCGCTCGCCGATCTGCGCCAGGGCGCCTTGCAGGGCGCGGCCGTCCTGGTGCCGTAAGCGCGCGCTCAGCGGCCGAGATAGGTGTCCACCACCCGCTGGTCGTTGGCCAGCTCGGCCGCCGTCCCGGACAGCACGATACGGCCGTGGTCGATCACATAGGCCCGGTCGGCGGCCGACAGACCCAGGGTCAGGCTCTGCTCGGCCAGCAGCACGCTGACCCCCTGGGCCTGCAACAGCGGCAGGATCTCAAACACCGCCAGCACGATCCGCGGCGCCAGCCCGGTCGAGGGTTCGTCGAGCAGGAGGACGCGCGGATCGGTCATCAGCGCGCGCGCAATCGCCAGCATCTGCTGCTCGCCGCCCGAGAGGGTGCCGGCGCGCTGGCTGAGCCTCTGTGCCAGCACCGGAAACAGCTCGAACATGCGCGTTCGCAAGACTGCGCGCCGCGGCGGCGGGCACAGCCGACCGCCGAGATCGAGGTGATCGCCGACACTGAGTTGCGGAAACAGCTCGCGCCCGCTCGGCACGTGACCGATGCCGGCGCGTGTCACCGCGTAAGCGGGGCGACCGCCGATCGCCTCGCCGGAGAGGCGGATGTGGCCTGAGCGCGGCGCGATGAGACCGGCGATGGCGCGGAACAGCGTGGTCTTGCCGGCCCCATTGGCGCCCAGCACCACGACGACCTCGGCGGCGCCGAGGTGGAGTGAGACATCGTGCAGGATGGTCAGAGCGCCATAGCCCGCGCTCACCCCTTCGAGCGCGAGGACCGGCTCGGCTGCGCTCACGGCGGCGGCTCGCCGAGATAGGCGCGGATCACCGCCGGGTCATGGAGCACCCGCTCGGGCACATCCTCGGCGAGCTTGCGGCCAAAATCGAGCACGATCATCCGATCGACCAGATCGGCGATCGCGGCGATCACATGCTCGATCATGGCCACGGCGCTGACGCCATAGCTGCCCATCCGGCGGATCACGGTGCGCACTGCCTCCTGTTCTTCCCTGGTCATCCCCGCCATCACCTCGTCGAGCAGCACGAGATCGGGGTTGAGCGCGAGCACGCGGGCGAATTCGAGCAGGCGCTGGTGCCCCGGGGTCAGGTAGGCGATCGGGTCGAGCCACATCTCGGCGAGACCGACGGTGCGCACCGCCCAGGCTGCGTGCGCCACCGCGCGGTGCGCCTGCCCGCCGTGGCGGGCCGCCGCGAGCACGTTCTCCCATACCGTCATCGGCCGCATCAGCCGGGGGATCTGAAAGGTCCGCGCCATCCCGCGCCGCGCCCGGCGGAAGCTCGCCAATTTGGCGACCGACTTGCCATGAAGGCGGATGTCGCCACCGCTCGGCGGGACAAATCCGGTGATGGCATTGAAGAGGGTGGTCTTGCCGGCCCCGTTGGCGCCGATGATGGCAATGGTCTCGCCCGGCGCGATGCGGAATGAGACACCGTCCAACGCCACGAGACCGCCAAAGCGCACGCTGAGACCCTCGACCTCCAGCACCGGCGGCGCCGACGATCCGGCGGGAGCCGTCCGCGGCGGGGGCGGCTCGCCTGCGGGCAACTGGCGCGGCGCCAGCACGACGGGACGCTTCAGCCACCCCCAGCGCTCGGCGAGCGAAACCACGCCACCCGGCAAGGCGCGCACAATGACGATGATCAGGACGCCGTAGATGGCCAGTTCGAGGTTTGGCAGACTGACCAGCAATTGCTGACCCACGAGCATCAGGATCACGGTGCCGATCAGCGGCCCCCACACAGTTCCCATGCCGCCAAACAGGACAAAAACGACGGTTTCCAGGTCGATCGTCGGGTCGAACATGCTGGGCGGATCGATGTAGCTGCGGTTCCAGGCAATGAGCCCGCCGGCCAGCCCGGCGAGCACGGCGCTCAGGGCAAAGGCGATCACCTTCACCCGTGTCGTCGGCACGCCGACCGCGGCCGCCGCGCTCTCGTCCTCGCGGATGGCCATCGTGTCGAGGCCAAACCCGGAGCGGGCAAACCAGTTGTTGAGGGCAAAGCCGACCGCGGCCAGCGCCGCCGCGCCGATATAGACAGCGGTTGGGGTCAGCACCGCGGGCAGCGTCATCCCGTTGCCGCCGCCGGCATAATTCCAGTCCGAGAACAGCACCATCAGGATGCGTCCGAGGCCGAGCATGCCGATCGCGAACAGGATGCCGCGCACCCGCAACAGGATCGGACCCAGCACCAGTGCCAGGATCATCGCCAGGATCCCGCCGATGCAGACGGCGACATACCAGGGGATTGCGGTATTGACGACAAGAATGCCGGTCGTATAGGCGCCGATGCCGTAGAACGAGACCTGGCCAAACGACAGATACCCGGTAAAACCGCTGATCAGGTTCCAGCCATAGGCCAGTGCCGTGAACACCAGGATGTCGGTGGCGAGCTGCACAGTATAGGCC
>JBOHMF010000134.1:0-10123 GCA_050730055.1 Allostellaceae bacterium | reverse complement strand
GCCAAGGATTGGGAGAACCGCAATCACAACGCCCTCGCGTTCCTCAAATTGGCCTCGATCCGGCTCATGCTGCGCAAGCTCTGCAATGCTTGATAAAGTCTCCGAACGGACACTAAGGAGACGCCGCGCAAGACAAGAAAAGCCAAAAGGTCAGCCGGAGAGGGCGTGTTCGAGTTGGCTCTTGCTCATCCGGGAGCGGCCGGGAATGTTGCGGCGCCGCGCCTCGGCATAGAGTTCCTTGCGGGTCGCGGCGCCGGGCGCGCCGCGCCGCTCGCGGCTTTTGGTGCGCCGCAGGTTGGCGCGGTTCTGTTCCGGACTCTCGTATTTGGAGGCGCCCGCTTCGCGCAAGGCGATGGCGACCGCCTGGCGGCGGTTCTTGACCCTGCCGCCGCGCCCCCGTTCGAGTTCGCCATGCTTGAATTCGTGCATGACGCGACGAACGGTTTTCTTCTGCTCCTGGGATTGCCGGCGGGCCATCCGTTCTGCTCCCGAGATTGTCGCCTCTCGTCCGGCAAAGCTGGGAGAAACCGCGATGGTTCCGCGCCCTTTCCCTCGCGGAACCACCAAATCCCCTTAACCGTTCTCAAGGCCAGGATTAATTTCTCATAAGTCAAGATATAGGCAAGGGATTGCTGTTGTGGCTGCTCGGGATTCCGATCATCATTCTTCTTTTTATCTTCCACGTTATCTAGGCAGGGAGTGTTCTATCAACTGGCGGATACAAAAACAGGAACCGGCGACGCCACCATACGTTTCACTTCTCGGGACTGATTCTATCCAGGAGGAAAGCCTTGACTTCGATAAAGACCGCCGCGCTGGTCGCCGCGCTGTTGACCGCCGCGGCGCCAGCTGCCTTTGCGGCATCGCACATGGCGCCGGTGGCGACCCCGCCACAGACGATCGCCGGGACGATCGGGCCGAACCAGTTCCGCGCCAGCAAGTTCATCGGCATGGACGTGTACGGCAAGTACAACCAGCAGATCGGCAGCGTCCAGGACATCATTCTCAACCGCAAGGGCACCGTCGCGGCGGTGGTCATCAGCGGCGGCAACAACGGCAACGTCGCGTTGCCGCTCAAGGACTTTGATGCCAGCCACAAACGGCTGACGCTGACAAACCTCAGCAAGCAGCAGGTGCAGGGAGCGGCGCTCTATCACTTGCAGGCCAAAAACGGGAATGCCGGCAACATCGGCGTGCCGGTGCGCGGCGGCCAGCTTGGCGTGGCCAGCGCGTCCGGTTCGAACGACATCACCGGCGCGCCGGGCAGCCACACCGGCACCCCGCCCAACCATACGGGCAATTCGGGCAGCTCGGTTGTACCCGCGGGCAGTCCGAGCAATTCCGGCAAATAACCGGAAGCGGATCTTCCGCGCGGCCGGGCGCCTGCGTCGCGCCCGGCCGGGGCTGCGTTGCACAGGACGCCCCACCTCTCTATAAGAGCTCTATAAGAGCCGGGCCGAGGAGGACGAGGCGATGAAGGAAGGTATTCACCCCGATTATCACGACATCACGGTCGTTATGACCGACGGCAGTTCCTACCAGACGCGTTCGACCTACGGAAAAGCGGGCGATACGCTGCGCCTCGACATCGATCCGAAATCGCACCCGGCCTGGACCGGCGGAACGCATCGCCTCCTTGACACCGGCGGGCAGCTCGCCCGCTTTAACAAGCGGTTTGCCGGCTTTGGCATCAAGCGGTGAGGATCGCGGCATCTCTTGAAATCGCCCTGTCCCCGACCATCTTTTCCTTGTGCGGTCGCCGTTTCGGGACCGCACGGCATGATCGGCACTTGGCCCCGTGGCGGGTGCCCGCGCCCATGTTGCTCAATTGGAGGATATGGTCATGGATCGTTTCGACTTCTCGCCGCTGTTCCGCTCGACAATCGGTTTTGACCGGCTGACCCGTCTCATCGATGCGGCGGCGCACGCCGATGGTGCTGCGCCAGGCTACCCGCCCTACAATATCGAGACGACCGGCGAGGACGCCTATCGGCTGACGATGGCGGTTGCCGGGTTTGCCGGCGACGAGCTCGACATCACCGTGCAGGAGAACACGCTGGTGGTGACGGGCAAGGCGAAAAAGGATGACGAGAACGGCCGCTATCTGCATCGCGGCATTGCCCGGCGCGCGTTTGAGCGGCGCTTCAGCCTCGCCGAGCATATCAAGGTCACCGGCGCCAGTCTGGAAAACGGCATGCTGCACGTCGATCTCGTCCGCGAGGTCCCCGAGACGGCCAAGCCGCGCAAGATCGCGATCGCCGGCGCCGCACCCGAGGAGGCGGCTCGCGCCGTCGAGCAGAAGGCCGCCTGACGACCGGCGCCCTGGCGCAGAACAAACGCCGCAGAACAGACGCCCCCGAGCCGCTCGGGGGCGTTTTTTGATGGTGGACCGCGCCCGGCCGGAACGGTTACCACCACCCGTACCAGCCCCAGTACGGCCCGGCGAAAAAGATCGCCAGCCAGAATATGACAAACAGCAGGATCAGGAGACCGATGGCGGGACCGGCGCCGTAATAGGCGCGCCGGTAGCCGTAATATCCGCCCATGGTTATCAACAGGTAGACGATGATTGCCCAGACGACAAACCAGCCCCACCACCACATTCGGCCCTCCTTGCGCCGCTTTCTATGGCCGGCCCCGTCCCGGCCGGCCCTGTCCCGGGCCGGTCAGGACAACCGGGGACCGGGCGGAACGGTGCCGGTCGCCCGGCGCCAGCCCGCCGTCAGGTTTGACAGCGAGAACAGAAAGATCAGCGCGCCGACAAACCAGTGATCCCAACTCGCCGCCGGCAGCCCGGTAAAACCGAGCACCCAGGGAGCGGCGAAGATCCAGGCGCCGAGGATCAGGGTCAGCCATTCCTGCCAGAACTGCATAAAGCCGACCGCCGACAGGGCGACCAGAAAGACGATCACCGCAAGCACCCAGGCGTTCCACGCCGCCACCGCTCCCGCGGCGCTTTCGGGGCCGCCAAAGCTCAACACCCAGGGCGAGAGAAACAGCCAGATCGCCAGGACCAAGCTGGCCCAGTCCTGCCAGCGGTTGCTGCGGACCGGCGGGACGGTGCTACTGCGATACGGGGTTTCCACAGGCCTTCCTCTCTACTTTGCGACCAGCGCCGGTTGCAGCCGCGCGGCAAACCCGCCGACCGCCGGCGTGAGATGAGAGGAGAAAACGGCGGCTGTGCGGGTCCAGAGCGCGCGCCAGGCCTGCCCGTACCCGCGCCGCCGCGGTCTGGGGGCAGCGGGAGACGTCGCTCCAGCGGCGATTTTTCCCGCAGCGCAGTACAGCACGCGCAGGATGTCCGCGTGCGTCGTCCGGCGATCGTCGTTAAAGGATTCGATCCGCCAGTAGCGCTTTCCGCCGACCTCGCGGGCACTGCTCAGCACGATCGGAGCGAGCAGTTGTCGGGCGTGCGCGGCATTGAGCGCGCCGAGCAGACAGTGGCGGCCCCGCCGGTCGCGCAATGCGCCCTTGCACCATCTGTCCTCGTTCGCCAGCAGTTCCTGCACGATGGCGAGCTTGGCAAGCGCGTAAGTATCGATCGAACCTGTTTTTCCGGACTCCATGATGACCTCCTGAAGTTGCAGCGCCGCGGCGGTCGGGCAGCGCAGGCCGTTGCGGGCACGGTGCGCACCCAGCCGCCAGGCGCAAGCCGTCACCCTGCTAACTGCAACTCGGCTCGCAGCATTCTCGACCAAACCGCATGCGTTCTCACTTTTCCGGACGATTGCGCGCAGCCAATGGGATGTCGGCGGGTCCGGACCGGCCGGAGCCCGTTTTCTTTTCGTCGGATTGGTGTGATGCTGCGGGGAAATCTGGCAGGGAGGTGAGGATGCGTCTTGTCGGGATGGCGGTGGCCCTGATCGCCGCGCTCTTGGCCGGTCTGCCGGCGCGCGCGGCCGAACCGTATCATTTGCGCCTCGGCTGGGTCGTGGTGCCGGCGGACATGGTCCCGCTGATGTTTCTGAAACCCGGTCTGGCGCCACACGCCGGCAAGACCTACATCCCCGAACTCACTCATTTTGCCGGCACCCCGACGATGATGACCGCGCTGGCGACCGGCGACCTCGATGTCGGCGCGCTCGCCTATTCGACCTTTGCCTTTGCCATCGAAAACGCCGGCGTGAGCGATCTGCGCGTCATCAGCGACACCTTTCAGGACGGTGTCCCCGGCTATCACACCAACGAGTTCATGGTGCGCGACGACAGCCCGATCCATACGATCGACGATCTCCGCGGCAAGGTGATCGCGACCAACGAGACCGGCAGCGCCGTCGATATCGCGATGCTGGCGATGCTGGCCGAGCACCACATCCCACGGAATGCGGTAACATTTGTCGAGGCCCGCTTCCCCGACCAGACGGCGATGTTGAAGGAGAAAAAAGTCGATCTGATCCCGGCGGTCGAGCCCTGGGGCTTTAATCCCGCGCTGCGTGCTTTTGCCCGCACGCTCTTCACCCAGAAGGACGCGATGGGCCGTACCCAGATGATCTTTCAGGTGGCGCGCGAGGGTTTTCTCAAAAAGCACCGCGCCGCGATGATCGACTACCTGGAGGATTATCTCAACGTGCTGCTCTATCTGACCGATCCGGCGCATCACGAGGAGGCGGTCAAGCTTGTGACCGAGGCGACCAAGCAGCCCGCCTCGATGTATCAGGGCTGGGTCTTTACCAAGCGCGACTATTACCGCGATCCGAACGGGCTGCCCGATCTCAAGGCATTGCAAGCCAATATCGATCTGGAGAAAAAGCTCGGCTTTATCCGGTCCGCTCTCGAAGTCGATAAATACGCTGATCTCAGCCTGATCAAGGAAGCCGCCCAGCGCCTGGCCAAGACGGCAAAGCCGTAACCGCCCCGGAACCGGCAGCGCGCGCCGCGTTGCCGGGTCGAGAGACAGCGGGCGCGGAGGCGCACCATGCGATCGCGGCTCCTCAACGAGGGCGAAGAGCGCAGCTTTGTTCTTGTCTTTGATACGGGCGACGAGGTTCTTTCGGGGCTTGGCGGCTTTGCCCGCAAGCATCGGATCGCGGCGGCGGAATTCACCGGCATCGGTGCGTTTTCCGGCGTCGCCCTCGGCTATTTTGACTGGCAGAGAAAAGAGTACCGCCGCATCCCGATCGCCGAGCAGGTCGAGGTCGTCAGTCTCCTCGGCAACATCGCCTGCGGCGAGGACGGCGAGCCGATGCTGCACCCGCACATCGTCGTCGCCAAGGCGGACGGCAGCGCCCATGGCGGCCATCTCCTCGAAGGACGGGTGCGGCCGACCCTCGAACTCGTCGTCACCGAAGCGCCGGCCCATCTGCAACGCCGCCACGATCCGCAATCAGGGCTGGCGCTGATCCGGCTGTGACCAATTGTTGAAATTGGCGGAATGCGCCGCCCCAGCTACGCCGGGTCGGCTGTTCGCCCTACGAAAGGATGCAGGGCGGAAAAGCGACGCGCATTCCGCCATTCTTCCATTCAATACCCGAGCGCGAGACCGTCCTTGCGCGGTTCCGAGCCGCCGATCAGGACGCCGCGGGCATGGTCGATCCAGATTGCCTGGCAGCCGCCGAGCGGCGCGGCGGCCGGCACGACGCGGTGGCCGCGGCGGGCGAGATCGGCGACAACCGCCTCGGGGATTGTCGGCTCGACCTGCAAAACGCCCTGAAAGGCAAAGCTGCGCGGCTGTTCGGCTGCTTCCTGCGGATCGAGGCCGCGGTCGAGCACGCGGTGCAGAAAATGCGACTGCCCGACCGGCTGGTAATGCCCGCCCATCACTCCGAACGGCATCACCGCGCGCCCGTCCTTCGTCAGCATCGCCGGGATGATCGTGTGCATCGGCCGCTTCCTTGGCGCGATCGCGTTCGGATGACCGGGGATCGTGCGAAAGCTGGAGCCGCGATTGTGCAGGAGGACGCCGCTGTCCGGCGCCAGGATGCCGGTGCCAAACCCCGAGAACAGCGAATTGATAAACGAGATCGCGTTGCCGTCGTGATCGACGACGCAGAGATAGACCGTGTCCTTGTGCTCGATCCCGGCCCAGTCCGGCGCGGGACGCGCGCGGTCGAGCGCAATGTGGCGGCGCACCCGCTCGGCGCGCGCCTCGGAAAGAAAATCGGCGATGTCCATCTTCACCTGGGCCGGGTCGCCGATAAACGAATCGCGGACAAAAAACGCCGCCTTGGTCGCTTCGGCGAGCAGGTGGTGGCGGTCGGCCTCGCTGAACCTGTCAGATCCGAGTTCGTAGCCAGCCAAGGTCTTAAGGACCATCAGGGCGATGATCCCCTGCCCGTTTGGCGGGCACTCATAGACCCGGTAGCCGCGGTACTCGGTCGAGATCGGCTCGACCCACTCGCCATGCTGGGCGGCGAAATCCTCGGCTTCGTGCAGCCCGCCGAGCGCGTGCAAGCGGGTGACGATGTCGCGCATCACCGGCCCCTCGTAAAATCCGGCGCGGCCCTCGCGGCCGATCCGCCGCAAGGTCGCGGCGAGCGCCGGCATCGCGATGCGGTCGCCGGCGGCGGGCGGTTTGCCGCCCGGCAGGTAGACCGCGGCGGTGACCGGATCGGAGAGCTTCAACCGATTGATCGCAAATTCGCGGGCGACGCGCGGGGTCACGACAAACCCTTCCTCGGCCGCGCGCGCCGCCGGTTCGAGCAGTTCGGCGAGCGGTTTTGTGCCGTGCGCGGAATTCAAGGCGCACCAGGCATCGACCGCGCCCGGGACCGTCGCCGCGTGCGGGGTGGTGATCGCGATCTCGCGGATGCCGTGCTCGACATACCATTCGACATGCGCCTTTGCCGGCGCCCGGCCGGAGCCGTTGAGCGCCACCGGCAGACCGCTCTTTGGCGAATAGAGGACAAAGCAGTCGCCGCCGATCCCGGTGCTCTGCGGCTCGGCGACACACTGCATCGCCACCGCGGCGATCGCCGCATCGACCGCGTTGCCGCCGGCGCGCAGCACGTCGAGCGCCGTCAGCGTGGCCATCGGGTGCGAGGTCGCCGCCATCCCGCTCGCCGCCATCGCCGCCGAGCGGCCGGGGCTGAAAAAATCGCGCATGCTCTTCGCCTTTCTCGTAT
The DNA here is from genome assembly GCA_050730055.1 of Allostellaceae bacterium. Lineage (GTDB taxonomy): Bacteria > Pseudomonadota > Alphaproteobacteria > ATCC43930 > CGMCC-115725 > AP-15. Next base: position 3,062 of record JBOHMF010000134.1, on the reverse strand, counting down.
GGGACCGGACCGGCCGGTGTTCCTGCTTGCCGGAAACTATTGCAACGTCCTAACTTGCCGGTCAATTCGCCCGGCTTGGAAGACTCGTCGCCGATGGATGAAAGGCTGCATTTCCCGGTTGCCGCGCCCCCCGCGCCCGGGGAGACGCTGGCGATCGCGCCGGGCGTCCGGTGGGTGCGCATGCCGCTGCCGTTTGCGCTCGATCATATCAATCTCTGGCTGATCGAGGACGGCGCGGGCTGGACCCTTGTTGACAGCGGCTATGCGATGGCCTCGGTCAAGGCGTTGTGGCAGCGGATCATCGCCGGGAGCCTTGGCGGCCGGCCGATCCGCCGCATCCTGGTGACGCACTATCACCCGGACCATGTCGGGCTGGCGGGGTGGCTCGCCGAGCGCTTTGCGGCGCCGTTGTGGATGACCGAGAAGGAGTGGCTCCACGCCCGCGTGATGAGCGGCGACAATGAGGATTTTGCCATCGCGCGTCGCGCCTTCGCCCGCCGCGCCGGGTTTGATGCGGCGGCGAGCGCCGTCTTTGCCGAGCGCCACGGCAGCTATCGCCGCGGCGTGCCCACGGTGCCGGCCAGCTACCACCGCATCGCCGACGGCGCCCGGGTGGAGATCGGGGGCCGGGGCTGGCAGGTCGTCATCGGCGAGGGCCACGCCCCTGAACACGCCTGCCTTTATTGCGCCGAGAGCGGCGTCCTGATCGCCGGCGACCAGGTCCTGCCAAAGATCTCGCCAAACATCAGCGTCGCGCCACACGAACCCGAGGGCGACCCGCTCGCCCGCTATCTCGCGTCATTGACACGGCTGCGCGCGGCCGTGCCGGACGAGGTCCTGGTTCTGCCTTCGCACAACCTGCCGTTTCGCGGTCTTCACCGGCGCATCGCCGAACTTGCCGCGCATCATGCCGCGCGGTGCGCCGAGATCCTGGCCGCCTGCGCGCAGCCGCAGAGCGCGCGCGAACTGGTGCCGCTGCTGTTTCGCCGGCCGCTCGATCCGCATCAGATGGGGTTTGCGCTGGGCGAGGCGCTGGCGCACTTGCACTATCTGGCGGCACAGGGAGAACTCGCGCGCGAAACCGGCGCCGACGGCATCGACCGCTTTATCCGCGCAAGCCTGTGACCGCAAAAACCGGATTGTCAACCCGGCGGATCGCATAGCGAGAAATGGGGGGGTGATGAGCAACCAGAAGAGTGGCCGGCGGCCCGGCATCGTGGCCGCCTGCGTGATGGCGCTCCTGGCCGCGATGCCGATGGCCGGTCCGGCGCGCGCGGCGCCGCAGCCGATCACGATCGGTTTTGGCATGGCCTTGTCGGGCGGTCTCGCCGCCGCCGGCAAATCGGCGCTCCTGGCAATGCAGATCTGGGCCGCCGACACCAACAGGAAGGGCGGGCTGCTGGGCCGCCCGGTCAAGCTGATCTACTACGATGACCAGAGCAGCCCCTCAATTGTCCCGGGCCTCTACACCAAGCTCCTCGATGTCGACAAGGTCGATTTCATCGTCTCCGGCTACGGCACCAACATGATCGCGCCGGCAATGCCGATCGCGATCCAGCACAACCAACTGTTCTTCGGGCTGTTTGGTCTCGCGGTCAACAGCCACTTTCATTACCCGAAATACTTCTCGATCGTGCCGACCGGTCCCGATCCCGAGCGCGCCTTTGTCACCCCATTCTTTCAGGTCATATTGGCGCAGAAACCGCGGCCAAAGACCCTGGCGATCGTCGGGGCCGACGCCGAATACCCGGTCGCCGCATTGAAGGGTGCGCGCGAGGTCGCCGCGGCCGATCACGTCAAGATCGTCTATGACCAGACCTATCCGCCTTCGACCGCGGATTTCACCCCGATCATCCATGCCATCAACGCGACCAACCCCGACGCCGTGTTTATCGCCTCCTACCCGCCCGATTCCGCCGGGATGCTGCGCGCCGCGCTTGAGGTCGGGCTCAAGACCCGGTTTTTTGGCGGCGGCATGGTCTGTTTCCAGTACACCCCGTTCAAGCTGCAATTCGGCCCCAAGCTCAACGGCATCATCGACTACGACATCTGGTTTCCGGCCCCGACCATGCGGTTCCCGGGCATCATGGATTTTCTGAAGACGTACCAGACCGCGGCGGTCAAGGCCCATGTCGATCCGCTCGGCTGGTATTTGCCGCCCTTTGCCTATGCCGAGTTGCAGGTGCTGAGCGAGGCGATCACCGCGACAAAAAGCCTCGACCAGGACAAGCTCGCCCAATACGTCCACAGCCATGAATTCAGCACCATCGTCGGCAGTATTCGCTTTGGCAAGGACGGAGAGTGGGCGCAGTCGCGCACGCTCGAAGTGCAATGGCAAGGCATCAAGGGCAACAGTCTCGCCGATTTCAAGGATGCCAAGACCGAGGTGATCCTCGAACCGGCAAAGTACCGCACCGGCACGGTCGAGGCGCCCTATTCGAGCATCAAGAAATAGCTCCGCCCGGCCGCGCGGCGCGGCAATCCGGAGCGGAGAGTTTATCGGTCCAGCGCCTGATCTGCGGGAGCATCGGAAAGCGCGAACCGTGTTATAAGCTCGGCGGGTCGCGTCACAAGCAAGAGGGGAGGATGATGAACAACCGGAAGACGGGGCGCCGCTTTGGCGCATGGGCCGCAAGCTTCGCGGCGATGGTGGCATGCGTTCTGGCCGCCGGTCCCGTGCGCGCGGCGCCGCAGCCGATCACGATCGGTTTTGGCATGGGTCTGTCGGGCGGTCTCGCCGCGGCCGGCAAGTCGGCGCTCTTGGCAATGCAGATCTGGGCCGCCGACACCAACAAGAAGGGCGGGCTGCTGGGCCGGCCGGTCAAGCTGATCTTCTATGACGATCAGAGCAGCCCTGCGACCGTGCCCGGCATCTATACCAAGCTGATCGATATCGACAAGGTCGATTTCATCGTCTCCGGCTACGGCACCAATCTGATCGCACCGGCAATGCCGATCGCGATCCAGCACAACCGGCTGTTCTTCGGGCTGTTCGGTCTCGCGGTCAACAGCCACTTTCATTACCCGAAATACTTCTCGATGCTGCCGACCGGCCCCGATCC
>JBOHMF010000133.1:0-10199 GCA_050730055.1 Allostellaceae bacterium | reverse complement strand
AGCGGCAATTCGCGGGCAAGCCCGGCCAGCGCCGCCTTGTGCGGGGTGAGCGCGTCGAATCGCCGCATCAGGAGGTCAAACAGACGGTCGCGCGGGCGCTCGCCCGGCTCGGCTGCCGGCGGTTCGGCCAGCACCGCCTCATCGGTCCGCCGGGAAAAGGCGGCGAGGACCGCATGCCGCGATCCATAAAGGCGATAGACCCGCAGAAGCGGCAGTTCGGCCTCGTGGGCGATCGCGGCCAGGGTGAGCCGCCGCCATCCCTCGCGCGCGATCAGCGCCAGCGCGGCGTCGATGATCCGGTCGGCTTCGCTGGCGGCAGGCTCTTCCGGCGTGCCGCTGTCTGCGGATTTGCGCGCCCGTCTCGCCATCCCTTCAGCTCGCCAGTTGGCGCGAGCGCGCCGTCGCCGCGGCCACCGCGCGACCCAGCAGCGGTTCGAGGCCGTTGGTTCCCATCAGTATAGCCAGTGCCGCCTCGGTGGTGCCGCCGGGGCTGGTGACATCGGCGCGCAGGCGCGCCGGACCTTCCGGCGACTGCCGCGCCAGTTCGCCCGCTCCGGCCACCGTGCTGCGCGCTAGGCGCAGCGCGAGATCCGCCGGCAGCCCGGCCTCCGCGCCGGCGCGCGCCAGCGCTTCGATCAGCAAAAAGACATAGGCGGGGCCGCTGCCCGACACCGCCGTCACCGCGTCCATCAGCGCCTCGTCCTCGACCCAGGCGCTCTCGCCGATCGCGCAGAGGAGGCGCTCGCAGAAGCGGCGTTGCGGCGCCGTCACCCGCGGGCCGGCGCAGGCGACGGTGATGCCGCGGCTGATCGCGGCCGGGGTGTTTGGCATGGCCCGAATGAGCGCCGCGGGGCCGAGATGGTCCGTGATGCCGGCCATCGTCTTGCCCGCCGCGATCGACAGAAACAGCGTCCGCGGCCGGACAAAGCGGCGGTAGGCGGCAAGGGCGCCGTCCAGGACCTGCGGCTTCAGGGCAAAGACCACGGCGTCGGGCGTCAGTTCCGCGGGCAGGGTGTCGGGGGTGCCGTGCCAGACCGTGCCGGCGGCTGCGGCCAACTCTGCCGGCGGCCCCGCCGGCTCGACCACGATAAACCGCGCCGCCGCCCCGCGTTCAAGCCAGCCGCGCAGCATCGCGGTGCCCATCTTGCCGCAACCGACCAGGATAAGCGTGCCGTCTCCGGCGCCCCCATCAGGCATCATGGCGGCCATCGGGGCAGTCCTCTCACGCTTCCGCTACGGGATCGATCATCGCCGCGGCGAGCGCCTGATCGGCCGGTTTGCCGTCGGCAAAGACGAGATGAAAGGCGGGGTAGAAGCGCTCGCACTCGGACAGCGCGATCTCGATCAGATCCTCGATCTGCTCGATGCTGAGACCCGGCACCCCGCGCAGCAGCACCCCGTGCCGATAGGCCGGCGAATCATTGTCGCCCGTCAGGTCGAAATGCCCGATCCAGATCTTCTCGTTGACCAGCGCCAGGAGCTCGTGGGCGGCGGTGCGCCGGCGCTTGGGCAGCTTGATGTCGAGAGCGCAGGAGAAGTGCATCAGCCCGAGCTCCTCCTGCCACAGAAAGTCGAGGCGGTAGTCGCACCAGCGGCCGGAAATCTCGACCGCGAGTTCCTCCTCGCTGAGACGGTCGTGCGTCCAGTCGTTGGCGGCGACGATCTCCTCGACGAGATCGAGGGGATTGCCAAAATACGGGGTCGGCTCGGCAACGGTGGTGGAGATCATCGGGCCCTCCCCGGGCGGGACGGCAGGACGGCGCCGCGCGTCAGCCGGCGGCACGCCGGCCAGTGGCGCAGCGGATTGTCCGGCAGCTCGTCGACCGGCGCGGCGAGGCTGCCAAAATGGCACGTGGGGCGCAAGCCGGGAGACCGCCTACTCGGGATCGGCCGCGTGCGGGCCGGACACCGCCGCCGCGGCGGCGGGCGCGGCGAGGCGCGATTCGAGCAGGGCGACCCGCCGGGCGAGTTCTTCCTGCTCGGCGCGGGCGTTGGCCGCCATCGTCTTGACCGCCTCGAATTCCTCCCGGCTGACCAGATCCATGCCAGCGAGTACCCGTTCGAGCTGCTCGCGCAGGCGCGACTCGACCTCGCCCTTGACCCCCGAGAGGGTGCCGAGCGCGCCCGAAGCGACGCGGGCAAGATCGTCAAAAAAGCGGTTCTGGGTCTGCATCCGGTCCTCCGCGGCGCCGCATCCTCGTGCGGTGCCGTTCTGCCTCCTAATATGGGCTGCGCTAGCACGGAGCCTAGCGTGAGGGGAAGGGGATTTCCCGCACCCGGATGCGAGAACCCGGATCGGGTTGTGCCAGACGCTCTAAGATCCCGCTCGCCCCCAGGGCCGATCGTGCCGGATCGCCGCGGTGATCGCAGATGATCCCGTTCCCGAACATCACCGGGCGGCTCGCCGCCGCCGTTGATCCGAATTTCGGATCTGCTGGAGTGGCTCTGTCATTGGGGAGTAGCCGCCCGCGCCCGATGTGCCGCGCGGGGCCCGCGCCAACATGCCTGGCCTTGGCCATGGCGCAGGTGATTGCAAAATCTGGCGAGACCTTTGGCATCGGTTCTCTGCCCCAGGGTTCGGGCACGGGGAACCGTGCCAGGGTTTTTCTGCCCGAACCCCGATGACGCTGATGGACCCCTTTCTCGTCTCCCTGAGGGTCGTCGGTCTCGCCGAGATCGGCGACAAGACGCAGATTGCGACGGTGGGCCTTGCCGCGCGGTTCGGGGATCTCTACCCCGTCGTCATGGGCACGACGCTCGGCATGATGGCGGCCAACATTCCGGCGGTGCTGCTCGGCGGCAAGCTCGCGGACAAGCTGCCGGTGCGGGCCATCCGGCTTGCCGCCGCCGCGGTGTTTGCGGCGCTTGGCCTTGTTACCCTGAGCGGGGTGCGGTTGTGAGCGCGGCCGCTCGCTACAACTTCAGTTCGCGCAACTGCTTCACATCGGCGCGGCCGGCGCTGAGGATGTAGCCGACATCGGAGCCGCCGGTCAGGTAGCGCACGCCAAGCCGCAACAGCCAGCTCTGAAACTCGAAATCCTGGCGCACCCCGCCCACCCCCATGGCTTTGCCATGACTCCGGGCGGCGCGGGCGACGCTCTCAAAGGCGGCGCGCATCCGCGCGTGCGTGTATTGCCCGGGAATGCCCATTTCGGTCGAGAGGTCCGAGGCTCCGATGTGGAGGACATCGATGCCGTCCACGGCGGCGATCGCCGCGGCGTTCTCGACCGCCTCGGGGGTCTCGATCATCGCCATCAGCAGGGTCTCCTCGTTGAGGATCGTGCAGACCTCGGCCTGCGGGACCGCGGCGTAGCCGAGCCCCGGACCGCTGCCAAAGGCCGAGCGGTGACCCTTTGGCGCGTAGAGACAGGCGGCGACGATCGCCCGCGCCTCGGCGGCGTTCTGAACGTGCGGCACCATCACCCCCTGGGCGCCGCAATCGAGGATGCGGGTGGCGTCGTGCGGGTCGTGCGAGGTGACCCGCGCGATCGGCGTGATCCCCATGCCGAGCGCCGCGACGCACACCCCGGCCGCGGTTTCGAGCGAGGTCGGGTTGTGTTCGAGATCGATATAGACCGCGTCAAAGCCGCACGCCGCCGCGATCATCGCGATGTTCGGGGTGCGCAACTGGTTGACCCCCATGCACAAGACCAGTTCGTCGGCCTTCAGCATCCTCTTGGCGCGGTTGTCGCGGATCTGCGTCGGCATCGCCGTTCTCCCGAGGGGTTCCCGTCGCCGAGCATCCCGCGCTTTGCCGGCTGGCGCAACGCTGCGATGAGGGGGGCTTCGATCGCTCAGCCGGTCATTCCCGCCGGCGTCGCGTTCTGGGCGATGCGATAGAGGACGTGAGGGAGACCGCCGTGCTCAAACGCGCGCTCAAACCGCAGGCCGATCTTTTCCATCACGCGGCGCGAGGCCCGGTTGTCCGGCAGGGTGAAGGCGACAAGGCTTGGAAAGCCGAGCCGGGCAAGGCCGATGTCGCGCAGCGCCTGCGCGATCTCGGTGGCGAGACCGCGGCCCCAGAATTCGGGCAGCAGCGCGTAGGCGATCTCGGTCTCTTGCGCGCCCGTGATCGCAACGCGGCGCAGACCGGCGCGCCCGGCCAGCCGTCCGGCGCGGTCGCGCAGCATCCACAACCCGAACCCGTAGTGCTCCCAATGATCGAGATTGGCGGCCAGATAAGCGCGGGTTTGCGCCTCGCTGCGCACCCCGCCGAGTGTCGCCATCATCCGCGGGTTCGCGTACAGCGCGAGGAGAGCGGCGAGATGCTCCGCCCGCAGCCGTTCGGCATGAAGCCGGCTCGTGCCAAACCGCTCCAGGCTCTCCGCCTTCATCGGTCCGTCTCCTGCGGCGATTCCGCGCCCTGGGCAAACCCCCGGCACCGGCGTACAACGCCCGCTGTCAAAGAAAAACCTGCCGCCTCGGCGGACAGGACGATGGTGAACAGAGGAGGATAACGCCATGGCCGCGGAGGCTGCCCCTTTATCCGTGCCGTGGTATCGCTCGCTCAACCGCGAGCAATGGAAGGTGCTGGGCGCTTCCAATGTCGCCTGGCTGTTTGACGGATTTGAGATCTACGCGCTGATCCTGACAATCGGCTTTGCGCTGCACCAGTTGCTGACGCCGGGCGAATACGGCCAGATCCCGCGCTATGCCGGTTATGTGCTGGCGGCCACCATCTTTGGCTGGGCCACGGGCGGGTTTATCGGCGGCATCATCGCCGATTATATCGGCCGCAAGCGCACGATGATGCTGGCGATCCTCGCCTATTCGCTGACCACCGGCCTCTCGGCCATCGCCTGGAACTGGGAATCGTTTGCCGCCTTGCGTTTTCTCGTCGGGGTCGGGATCGGCTCGGAATGGGCGACCGGCGCCTCGATCGTCTCCGAGTTGTGGCCCGATCATGCCCGCGGCCGCGGCGGCGGACTGCTGCAATGCGGTGCCGGGATCGGCAGCTTTATCGCCTCCGGGGTCTGGCTCGGACTCGGCGGCCTCGGACCCAATGCCTGGCGCTATATGTACCTCGTTGGCGTCCTGCCGGCGCTTGTCGCCTTTTGGGTGTGGCGCGGCATCCCGGAATCGCCGCGCTGGGAGCGCTCAAACGAGCGCCGCCGCGCGGCGCGGGAACTGGCCCGGAGCGGCGCCGTGCTCAAGGGCGAGCAGGCTGCGCTGACCCGTTCCACGGTCGTCGACATGTTTCTCGACCGGAGCGTCCGCCGCCGGCTCGTCCTCGCCTTCATCCTGATGCTGTCGGTGACCTTTGGCTTCTGGGGCGTCGCCACCTTTGTCCCGACCTATGTCGCCTCGGTCGCCCGCCACATGGGGCTGTCGGCGCCGTATTATTCCGCGATGGCCGGGATCCTCGGCACCGGAGTGTCGATCATCGGCTTTATCGGCCTCGGCTTTTGCGCCGACTGGATCGGCCGCAAGCCGACGGTGATGATCTGGTACGCGATGTGCCTGGTCCTGACGCCGGTCGTCTATCTGTGGACGCACGGGATGACCGCGCTGTTGATCGCGGTTGCCGTATTCGGGTTCTTTACCGGCGGGATCTGGGCGTGGACGCCGATCTGGCTGCCCGAATTGTTTCCGACGCGGATGCGCGGCACCGCCATCGCCTTCTGCTTCAACGCGCCGCGCTGGATCTCCGCGATCGGACCGATCATCGCCGGAACCCTGATCGTCGCGATGGGCGGCTTTGGCCCGGCGGCGAGCCTGGTCGGCTTTGTCTTTATCATCGGCTTTGTGGTGGCGCCGTTTCTGCCCGAGACCCGCGGCAAGCCGCTGCCCGACACGCTCGAAGCGGACGCTCCGGCCGCCGGGACCGCCGCGGCGCCCGCCTGAGAGCACGGGCGCCCGGTCAGCCCGCCGCCTGTGCCTTCTGCCAACTGTCGCGCAGAGCGACCGTGCGGTTGAACACAAGGCGGTCGGGCAGACCGTCGGGGTCGCGGCAGAAATAGCCCTGGCGCTCAAACTGCACGGCTTCGCCTGCGGCGAGATCGGCAAGCGCCGGTTCGACCCGCGCGGCCGCGATCACCGCGCAGGAATGTGGGTCGAGACCGGCAAAAGCGTCGCCCGCGGCGCCGGGATCAAGGTCGGTGAAGAGCGGGCGGAACAGGCGGATCTCGGCCGGCCGGGCCGCCCGCGTGGCGACCCAGTGCAGGGTCGCCCCGACCTTGCGCCCGTCCGGCGCGTTGCCGCCGCGGGTTGCCGGGTCGTAGGTGCAGCGCAACTCCACGACCTCGCCGGCGGCGCTCTTCACGACTTCGCGGCAGGTGACAAAATAGGCGTAGCGCAGCCGCACCTCTCGTCCCGGCGCCAGGCGGAAGAACTTTTTTGGCGGGTCCTCCAGAAAGTCGTCGCGCTCGATATAGAGTTCGCGCCCAAACGGCACCGCGCGCGCTCCGGCCGCGGGGTCTTCGGGGTTGTTGAGGGCGGGCAGGTCTTCACAGCCGCCTTCGGGATAATTTTCGATGACGAGCCGCAACGGGCGCAATACGGCCATCCGCCGCGCCGCCGTCCGGTTCAGGTGCTCGCGCACGGCGTGCTCGAACATCGCCAGATCGACAAGGCTCTGGGCGCGGGCGACGCCGACCGCGCGGGCAAAGTCGCGGATCGCCGCCGCCGGGACGCCGCGGCGGCGCAACCCGGCCAGGGTCGGCATGCGCGGATCGTCCCAGCCAAACACATGGCCCTCCCGCACCAGCCGGGTCAGTACCCGCTTGGACAAGACCGTATAGGCGAGGTTGAGGCGCGCGTATTCGTATTGCCGCGGCCGTGCCGGCACCGGCAGATTGGCGATCAGCCAGTCGTAGAGCGGCCGGTGATCCTCGAATTCGAGCGTGCACAAGGAGTGCGTGACCCCCTCGATCGCGTCCGACTGGCCATGCGCGAAATCATAGGTCGGGTAGATGCACCATTCTGTGCCGGTGCGCGGATGGGCGGCGTGCAGGATGCGATAGAGCACCGGATCGCGCAGATTGAGGTTGGGGGACGCCATCTCGATCCGAGCCCGCAGCACGCGCGCGCCGTCCGGAAATTCGCCGGCGCGCATGCGGCGGAACAGGTCGCGATTTTCGCAGACGCTGCGCCCGCGCCAGGGGCTGTCGCGCCCCGGCTCGGTCAAGGTGCCGCGAAAGGCGCGGATCTCTTCGGCCGAGAGATCGTCGACATAGGCTTTGCCTTCCCCGATCAGGTGCTCCGCCCAGGCGTAGAGCTGCTCGAAATAATCAGAGGCGTGATAGCGATGCGCGCCCCAGTCAAAGCCGAGCCAGCGCAGGTCGCGCACGATCGCATCGATGTATTCCTGTTCTTCCCTGGCCGGGTTGGTGTCGTCAAAGCGCAGGTGGCAGCGGCCGCCAAACTCCGCTGCGACATCAAAATTGAGGCAGATCGCCTTGGCATGGCCGATGTGGAGATAACCGTTGGGTTCGGGCGGAAAGCGGGTGACAACCCCCTTGTGCCGCCCGCTGGCGAGATCCTCGGCGATGATGTCGCGAATAAAGTTCCGGCTCCGCGCCGGGGCAGCGGAGCGGTTCGCCTCTTTCGCCTTGTCGCTCGCCATTCGGAATTCCTTGTTCCCGCGGGGTTCCGCGCGTCCCGTGCGCGCCTGCCGTTATGTGGCGCAGCCGCGCCCCGCCGCCAAGCACGGCGCTGCGGCCGGCAGTCCGGTCAAAAGGCGATGCGCGTGCGCAGACCGAGAACCGCCTCGTCGTGGACCCGGCGCGCCGGATCATCGGGGTTTGTGATCCCGCCGCCGGGGTTGAAGACATACTGAAAGTCCGGTTGCATCTGCCACCACGGCGTCACCTGCCACAGGCAGGTGATCTCGACAATCTGCTCAGAGGAGCGCACCGGAAACGGCATACCGGCAAAGAACGCGCGGTCGCGGTCGAGTGCGGCGGCACGGCCGCTGACATGAGCCAGCCCATAGGAAATCCCGGCCTCATCGTCGGCGCGGCCGGGCAGCGGAGCCTTCAGATCGACGCCGGCATTGAGGGAGAAATCGACCAGGTTGCGGTCAGCGGGCGCCCCCATCGCCCGCACAAACACGCCGAGCGCGCGCGCGGCTTTTGGGTCGGGCCGCCAGACCGTCTGATCGATGATGCCGTAGAGGCTGAAATTGCCGCGATGGAGGCGCGCGACGCCGGTGCTGCCCGGTGCGGCGAGCGACAGGCCCTCGGTGTCAAAGCGCTGATCCGGGAACGGGCCGGTATCGGCCCACAGACCGAGCTTGTAGGTGCCGGGCAGGTTCGCGGCCCGGCCGGCCGGGAGTGGTGGATGGGCGGCGCGGTACTGGATCTCGCCGAGAAACAGTGCGCCGGTTCCGAGATTGAACCGGGTGCCCGAGGCTTCGCCGTCGCGGATCTGCGAATCGTCAAAAAACGGTCCGCCCGGCGGGTTGTCGTCAAAGACCCCGGCGAGGACGGTCCACCTTGCCGTCGGCTGCGCCCGCAGCCGCAGGCCGAGCGAGGACAACGGATAGACCGGCGCTCCGGCGTAAAGATCGTTTGAGGGGAGCGCGGGAAAACCGTTCATCGCATTGATGAACAGGTCGGCATAGTCGCTGACGAGAAAATCCTGGTCGATCGCCTGCTGGCCGATCTTGAGATCCGCCTTGCCGCTCGGGAATTTCTGCTGATACCACAATTCCCACAGCCGGGTCGAACGATCGGCATCGATATTGCTGATGGTCTGGAGGACGCCGAGGTTGCGGGCGCTCACATTGATCCCATGGATCTGGAGGGCGCTCGCATGGAGGGTGCCACCAAACCAGCCGAACGCCTTCTGCGTGTCGAGATCGAGCGCCACGGTGGTCAGCCCGGCCGTGTCAAAACTGCGGCGGAGGCCGCCGGTCAGGTTGCCAAAGACCTCGCTGGTCTCGGACAGATCGAGGGTGACGCCGTATTGGCCGATAAAAGGGCGCAGCCCGCCGAGATCGCCGAGCAGCAGATCGGCCGAGCCACTCTCGGCGAAGGCCGTGGCCGTTCCGGAAACGGACAGGATTGCGGCCGCGGCGAGACCGGTGTAGCGCGCGCGGCGCCGACTGAAGATGGCGAACAGGGAAGGAGAGCGGGTCATGCGGCGCATCAGTATTGCGAATAACTCGCAATTGCAACGTGACGAGGCCACCAATGCCACTCCCTCTTCCCGCGTGGCCGATTGCTGCCCAGATTGGGGCGATGACCCCCGGGCATAACCCCGGGCAGATGACCCCCGGACACGAGCAACCGAGCGCGATGGCCTCCTTCTTTTCTCCCTATCGTCACGAATTTGTGCGTCTCGCCGCCGCCGTCCCGCATCCCGCGGTCGGCGATCCGCGCCGCAATGGCGACAGCGTCCTCGCCCTCCTCGCCGCCGCCGATGAGGCGCGGGTCGCTCTGATCGTCCTGCCCGAGCTCGCCCTGTCGGCCTATGCGATCGATGATCTGTTGTTTCAGGACGCGCTCCTCGACGAGGTCGAGCGGCAGATCGGCCGCCTTGCCGAGGCGAGTCGCGATCTCTGCCCGATCGTCGCCGTCGGTGCGCCGCTGCGCCGCGCAGGGCATCTCTATAACTGCGCGCTGATGATCCACCGCGGCCGGCTCCTGGGGGTCGTGCCAAAGCTCTATCTGCCCAACTACCGCGAATTTTACGAGCGACGGCATTTCACTTCGGGCGAGGGGGTGACGGGCGGCGCCATCGCGGTCGCCGGGCACGAGGCTCCGTTCGGGACCGATCTGTTGTTTGCCGCCAAAGGCGATGCCGCCTTCACCTTTCATGTCGAGATCTGCGAGGATCTGTGGGTGCCGCAACCGCCGAGCACGGCGGCGGCGCTCGCCGGCGCCGAGGTTCTCCTGAACCTGTCGGCCAGCAACATCGTCATCGGCAAGGCGCAGATGCGCCGGCTCCTGTGCGCTTCGCAATCGGCGCGGTGCCTTTCCGCCTATGCCTATTCCGCCGCCGGACCCGGCGAGTCGACCACCGATCTCGCCTGGGACGGTCAGGCCGGTCTCTATGAGATGGGCGACGCGCTCGGCGAGACCGAGCGTTTTGCCGCGGAGCCGCAGATGGCGGTGGCCGACATTGATCTCGGCCGCCTGCGCCAGGAGCGGATGCGCGTCAACACCTTTGGCGAATGCGCGCGCATCGCCGGCGGCGCGCCGTTTCGCACCGTCGCCCTTGATTTCGCGCCGCCGCCCGAGCGGCTCGACCTCAAG
>JBOHMF010000132.1:0-10390 GCA_050730055.1 Allostellaceae bacterium | reverse complement strand
GCGTGGACTACCAGGGTATCTAATCCTGTTTGCTCCCCACGCTTTCGCGCCTCAGCGTCAGTCTCGGTCCAGAGCGCCGCCTTCGCCACCGGTGTTCTTCCCAATATCTACGAATTTCACCTCTACACTGGGAATTCCACGCTCCTCTCCCGAACTCCAGCACAACAGTCGCAAGCGCACCTCCCAGGTTGAGCCCGGGGCTTTCACGCCTGACTGGCTGCGCCGCCTGCGCGCCCTTTACGCCCAGTGATTCCGAACAACGCTCGCCCCCTTCGTATTACCGCGGCTGCTGGCACGAAGTTAGCCGGGGCTTCTTCTCCCGCTACCGTCATCATCGTCGCGGGCGAAAGAGCTTTACAACCCGAAGGCCTTCATCACTCACGCGGCATTGCTGGATCAGGCTTGCGCCCATTGTCCAATATTCCCCACTGCTGCCTCCCGTAGGAGTCTGGGCCGTGTCTCAGTCCCAGTGTGGCTGATCATCCTCTCAGACCAGCTACGGATCATCGCCTTGGTGGGCCGTTACCCCGCCAACCAGCTAATCCGACGCGGGCCCCTCTCTCTGCGACAAGTCTTTCCCCGATGATCGCTCACCGGGCGTATGCGGTCTTAGCCGAAGTTTCCCTCGGTTGTCCCCCACAGAAAGGCAGGTTCCCACGCGCTACTCACCCGTGCGCCACTCACGGGGCAAGCCCCGTGCGTTCGACTTGCATGTGTTAGGCATGCCGCCAGCGTTCGTTCTGAGCCAGGATCAAACTCTCAAGTTCGTCCCCTCCGCCCTCCCTGACAGACGGCAGAGGTCCAAGGGCCACCAAACGCTCACGCTTCGCGCGGCGCCAGCAGCCCAAAGGCCGCCGCCCGCGCATCCCTTCCATCCTCACTTTTCAATCAACACCCCCGGAAGCTCCTCACCCCGGAAGGGCCGCGCTTATAACCCCCAGCCCCCGCCCCGTCAACCGCCTTCTCACAGAGAAGCCAAAAGCGCGGAGAAGCGCGGATATCACACCGCCGCCGCGCCGTAATAGAGGGTCACTGTATGCCGCGCCTCGGCGAAAAACAGCCAGCGCTCGATGACAAGACCGAGAGCGGCGCTGACGATCGCGATCGCAGTGGTGATGATGCCCGTCGTGCCGCCGATGACGAGCGCGATCAGGGTCAGGATTGCCGGCACGATAAAGGCGGTGAGCCGGGTGATCCCGCGCAGCCGCCGGGCGTGCTTGCGCGCCACGCGGAAACCCATCTCCTGCAACAGATAGTTCTCTTCGGTGTGCGGCGCTTCAAAGAGCCGCACCCGGCCGCGGCGGCCGAGCGCGGTCGCGCTCTCGACGGTTGAGGGGGCCGAAGTCGTGTCGATAAAGCGCCAGTAGGATTCCTTCGCCCACCACGCGACAAGCACGACGATGAGGGTCCAGAAGGCAGTGACGCCGGCCCGCCGGTCCCACAGATGGACGAGAAGGTCGAGGATCAGCCAGCCACTCATCAATCCGAGCAGCAGATAGTTGGGAACCGTCCAGCGGTTGTACCATTGATGGATCGGTTTGAGCGAGGCGTAGATCATCCCGGTCGAAAACACGGTGGCGGCCGCGAGCGCCGCCGCGATATAGCCGCACAGCCCGATCCCGTCGCCGGTCGTGCCAAAGAACACCCAGCCGACGCCAAAGATCACCGCCGGAACAAAGGTGAGGATGGCGCATACCCCTTCGCGCGACAGCCATGACGAACGCCACTGCGAGAAGGCGCGCCAAGCGCGCTCCGGCCGGCCGAGATGAAAGGTCGAGGAGACGAGACCGCCCGACGACAGCAGCGCGGCGATCACCAGTGCGACAAGGCCGAACCACGAACTCTCCGGCACCAGGCCGAGCGGGGCGCCGATCCCGAGCAGCAGGAGCAGCGCAAAGCCCGCGCCCGATGTGGTCGTGAAAAAGACGATCGAAAACCCGGGATGCAACTCCGCCCCTCCACCGCAAGCGCCCGCGTCAGCGCGACAACAGCCGATCGACCCAGCGCAGCAGCCGCTCGCCGGGCGCCGGCGCCGCGTCCTCCGCCGCCGGCGGCAACGCCGGACCCTCGGGCCGCATCCGTCCCGGTCGCGGCGGCAGGTACTTGTTGACCGGCTTGTAACCAAGCTCGGGCAGGAGATCAGCCCCGCGCCGGTGCGCCACCAGCTCCGACACGGCCGACTCGGGATCGCCGAGATCGCCAAAATGGCGGGCGCTGACCGGACAGACCATGACGCAGGCCGGCAGGCGCTCGGCCTCGGGCAGATTGTCGTTGTAGATGCGGTCGATGCACAGCGTGCACTTCTTCATCACGCCTGCGTCGGCGTCAAATTCGCGCGCCCCATAAGGGCAGGCCCACGAGCATAGTTTGCAGCCGATGCAGATCGCCTCGTTGACCAGAACGATCCCGTCCTCGGCGCGCTTGTAGGAGGCGCCGGTCGGGCACACGGTGACGCAGGCCGGCTCCTCACAATGCAGGCAGGATTTCGGGAAATGGATCGTGCGCGCGCCTTCGCCCTCGCCCTCCTCAAAGGAGTGGATGCGGTTGAACCAGACCCCGTAGGCGCCCGCGCCGTAGGGGCTGAAATCCGGGAGCGGCGCCATGTGGCCGCTGGCGTTCCACTCCTTGCAGGCGGTGGCGCAGGCGTGGCAGCCGACGCAGATATCGAGATCGATGACCAGGCCGAGCTTTTTCTGACCCGGCTGCGGCACGGGAAGCGAAGTCATCGCACCCTCCTTCCGGTCGGGGCGGCCTGATAGCGCAGGATCGCCGGCGGTCGCGGAAACCCGGGCGGGTGGCCGAACGCGGCAAAGGATGGTGCAGAGGTCCCAGCCTCTTCCGGTGCCGCCTTGTCGATGCGCACGCGCAGATCGTACCACGCCGCCTGTCCGGTGATCGGGTCGGCATTGGCGTGCGCATGGCCGCCGCCTGCCGGCAGCCATTCCGAGATCAGATGATTGATCAGAAAGCCCTTGCGGAATTCGGGCGCCGCCGGATCGAGCCCCCAGGCGCCGGCATGTTTGCCGATCGCGTTCCAGGTCCACACCGTGTCGGGGTTGACCCCGTCCATCAGCTTGACCTGCACGCGGATGCGGCCGTGATGGCTGGACAACCAGACCCAGTCGTCGTCAGCCAGACCCAGTTCCCGGCCGGTTGCCCGATGCACGTAGAGCCGGTTGTAGCCGAGGATCTGCCGCAGCCAGGCATTTTGCGAATGCCAGGAATGATACATCTGCATCGGCCGCTGGGTGATCGCATGAAGGGGAAATGTGGCGCGATCGATCCCGGCTTCCTCAAGCGGCATGTACCAGAACGGCAGGGGGTCAAAATAGATCGCGATGCGACGGCGATGGGCTTCCGGCGGCTGCATTGCCCCGTGCCCCTGAGCGGCGAGACGAAAGCGCTGCAACGGCTCGACATAGAGTTGCAGGATGATCGGCTCCGCCCGGTCGATCAGCCCCATCGCCACCGCTCCGTCGAGATAGGCCCGGTTGGCGTGCTTGTAATAATGCTGTTCCGGCGGCAGCGCGTATTTCCAGAAGCACCCGTTCGCGACATAGCGTTCGAGCTGGTGGGGATTTGGCGCGCCGCGGCCGGGCTGGGTCCCATCGGCGCCGCGCCAGCCGGCCAGCGGCCCCACTCCCGGGCGGCGCTCGTGGTTGACGATGTAATCGGGATACCCGCCGGGGTAGCGCGGCGCGCCGTCGCCGGTGACAAAGCCGGGCAACCCGAGGCGGGCGCCAAGATCGATCAGCACGTCCTGGAACGGCCGCACATCGCGGTCCGGGGCGAGGATCGGCTGGCGGATCGAATCCGCCGGCCCCTCGGGGCTGCCGATCGGGCGGTCGAGCAGCGAGATGCAGTCCCAGCGTTCAAGATAGGTCGTGTCGGGCAAGACGAGGTCGGCGTAAGCGACCGTCTCGGAATAATACGCATCGGAATAGATGATACGCGGGATGCGGTATTCGCCGGTGTCCGGGTCCTTGTCGGTCAGCATGCGCATCGTCTCGGCCGTGTTCATCGCCGAGTTCCACGCCTGATTGGCCATGTACATAAACAGGGTGTCGATCGGATAGGGATCGCCCTTGCAGGCATTGGCGATCACCATCTGCATCAGACCGTGGGCGGCGATCGGCGCCTCCCAGGAAAACGCCTTGTCGATCCGCGCCGGTCCCCCCTCGGCGTCGAGGAGCAGATCCTCCGGTCCCATCGGATAGCCGAGCGGCACCCCCGTCAGCGGTTTGCCGGCGACGACCTGCTCGGGCCGGCCGGCCGGTTTGGGGCCGGGCGGACAGGGCTTCGGGTGCGGCGACTTGTAGCGCCAGCCGCCCGGCACGTCGATCGTGCCGAGCAGCATCTGCAACAGGTGCAGCGCGCGGCAGGTCTGAAACCCATTGGAGTGGGCCGAGATGCCGCGCATCGCGTGGAGCGACACCGGGCGCCCGCGCATCGTCTCGTGACGCCGCCCGGCCCAATCGGTCCAGGGCTGGGCGATCTCGATTTCCTCGGCAAAGGCGGTGTAGGCGATCTCGGCGGCGAGGCGCCGGATCGTCGCCGCCGGCACCCCGCAGGTCTCGGCCACCGCCTCGGGGGCGTAGGCGGGATCGAGATAGCGCTCGGCGACAAGCTGAAAGACCGGAACCGCCCGGCGCCCGTCCGGCAACAGGGCCTCGCCGACCATCCTGGCCGCGACCCCGGCCTCGGTGCCGCTCAGGAGCGCCCCATCGGCCCCGAGCACCAGCGGTTCGCCCTTGTCGTTGCGGGCAAAGAGCCCGTCATCGGCCGCCCCCGGCGCCTGGATCACCAGCCAGGCGGCATTGGTATAGCGCGCCAGATAATCGAGATCGACGCGGTCGGCCTTCAGGAGTTCGTGGATCAGCGACAGCACAAAAAGACCGTCGGTGCCCGGCCGGATGCCGATCCATTCGTCGGCGATCGCCGAATAGCCGGTGCGCACCGGGTTGATCGAGACAAACTTGGCACCGCGTTGCCTCAGCCCCGAGAGCGCGATCTTGATCGGGTTTGAATCGTGGTCCTCGGTCACCCCGAACATCAGAAAGAGGCGCGTCCTCGCCCAATCGGGTTCGCCAAACTCCCAGAAACTGCCGCCCAGCGTATACATGCCGGCCGCTGCCATGTTGACCGAGCAGAAGCCGCCATGCGCGGCGAAATTGGGCGTGCCGAACTGCGCCGCCCAGTAGCCGGTCAGCGCCTGGCTCTGATCGCGCCCGGTGAAAAAGGCGAGCTTTTTCGGATCACTCCGGCGGATCGCCGCGAGCCACTCGACCGCGGTGGCGATCGCCTCGTCCCACTCGATCTCGCGAAACTCGCCGGAGCCGCGTTCGCCGACCCGCATCAACGGCTTTCGCAGCTTGGCCGGCGACTGCTGCTGCATGATCCCCGAAGCGCCCTTGGCGCAGATGACGCCGCGATTGATCGGGTGGTTGGGATTGCCCTCGATGTAGCGGATGCCGCCGTCCTTCAGGTGGACCTTGATGCCGCAGCGGCAGGCGCACATGTAGCAGGTCGTGTACTTGACCTCGTCCGCCACCTTGGGCGAGGTCTCGATGACCTCATGCGGCGAAAAGTAATCGCGCAGCCGCTCGAAGAACGAAAGGCTGCTCCGCCCCGGCCTGGGGGCAACGCCGCTTTCGCTCACGGCGCGACCGCAGCCGGCATTTCGGACAGATCGGCACCGCCGCCCCGAAAGCTGTCGGCGAGTTGCGTGGCGGCCTCACGCAGGAGAGGCAATTTCCGGATGGCGTCCGCCGCCGTCATGCGCACCTCGGGCGCCTGCACCGCGAGACCGGCGCGGATTTCGCCGCGGCGGTTGACGATCGGCACGGCGATCGCTACGACCCCGGCGATAAACTCCTGGTCATCGATGGCAAAGCCTTGATCGCGGACATGCCTCAACTCCGCGTCGAGGCGGCTGCGCGCGGTGATCGTGGCCGGTGTCAGCGGCGACAGCTCGACAGCCGCCAGCAGCGCGTGGCGCTGGCGCGAGGGCGACAGCGCCAGAAACAGCTTGCCGATCGCCGTGGCATGCAGCGGCACCCGCGAGCCGACCGTCAGATCGAGGCGCAGCGACCAGGCGGCGCTCTCGACCCGATCGAGATAGATGATCCGGTTGCCGTCGATCGCCCCGATATGGCAGGTCTCGCCGGTCTCGCGCGCCAGGGTTTCCAGGAGGGTGCGCCGCGGCGCGGCGACCAGCGCGGCGCGCAGGGTGTCGCAGGCGAGATCGCTGAGGCGGTTGCCGATGACCAGCCGCTTGCGCACCGGCTCGCGCACGAGAAACCCCTCGTTCAGAAACCAGTCCACGAGGCGATACACGGTCGCGCGCGGCAGGTCGAGCCGCTCGATCAGATCGCCGACACCGAGCGGCGCCGGCGCAGCGGCGATCGCTTCAAGCACGGCAAAGGAACGCCCCAGGACTCCGGCCTTCTCATTGCGCAGCCGAGCCGCGGCATGGATCGGGGCCGATCGTGTTTCGAATGTCGTATGGCTGTGCACCGTCCCGCCCCTCAAGACGTTTCCTCCTAGGATTTTAGCCAGAGCCGGGCCTGATTGTCAAAACCGCTGGAGGCGCGATCCGCACACGCCTTTCCGGCCGGCGCCCTGCCGACAAACCGCCGCGGGCTGTCTGCCCGGCCCGGGCGAGCTTTCAGCGGCGAACCAGGGCCCGCAAGGCCAGCGCCGCCCAGCCGATCATCAAGGCGATGCCGCCAAACGGCGTGATCCGGCCAAAGTCGCGGATGCCGGTCAGGGCGAGGGCGAAGAGGCTGAAGCTGAACAGGACGATGCCAAGGGCGAACGCCGAGCCGGAAATCCCGAGCGCGAGACCGAGCCGCCCGCGCCGTTCGGCCGCGGCAATGACGGCCAGAAGGGCGGCCGCGTGCACCATCCCGTAGAGCGCTCCGGTGCGCAGCAGCGCCGGCGGCGACCGAGACGAGACCGCCCAGCCCGGCCAGGGCCAGCCACAGCCGCCGCATCATCCGCGCTTCCTCTCGCGCAACAGGGTGCGATAAAGCGCGAGCGTGTCACGGGCGACGACCCTGTCGGCAAAATCGCGCAAAACGAGATCCCGCGCCGCCGCTCCCCAGGTGCGCCGCCGCTCCGGATCGGCTGCCAGCGCGGCGATCGCTGCCGCCAACCCGTCGATGTCCTGTGGCGGCACCAGGAGGCCGGTAACGCCCGGGCGGACCACCTCACGGCAGCCGGGAACATCGGCGGCAATCAGCGGCCGGGCGCAAGCCGCCGCTTCCAGCAGCGTCTTTGGCACGCCCTCGCCATAGCTTGAGGGCAGAAGCGCAATCGCGGCGCGCGCCCAGACCGCACGCACATCGGCGACCGGACCGAGCCAGGCGATGCCCAGTTCGGCGCTCAGCGCCGCCAGTTCCGCCGCGGTCAGCGAATCCGGGTTGTCCGGATCGACCGGGCCGGCGAGCAGCAGCGCGATCGTCTGTCCTTGCGCACGCAGCCGCCGCACCGCCTCGACCGCCGCGATGATGCCTTTCTGCCGCAGCATGCGGGCGACCAGCGCGACCGTCACCTCGGCGCCTTGCGGTTCGGGCAGCGGCGCAAAGTGTCGGACATCGACCCCTGAGCCGCGGATCAGCACGATACGCTGTGCGGCGAGGCCGCGCGCGCGGAGGGCCGCGCCGTCCTCCGGGTTCTGCACGATGACATGGCTGCCGCGCGCCAGCCAGGCGAGCATCCGGCCAAGTGCCGGCCGACGCAGCCGGGCGCCAAGGTTACCGGCGGTAAAGCCCGAACCCAGCCCCATGACGGCCGCGATCACGCTCGGCGCTCCGGCCCCGGAGGGAAAGGCAAGACGGCGGGCGAGAGCGCCATAGAGGACCGGCTTCAGCGCCACGTGGTGGACGATGTCCGGGCACTCGGCGCGATAGAGCCGGGCGATCTCGGCAATCGCCCGAAGCGCGCCGGCAAGCCCGTCGCCGCGCCGGCGCCAACCGAGCGGATGGAGGGTAAAGCCCTCCTCGGCGATCCGCCGCCCGTGCGCGCGGACACGGGTGGCAACAGCGACGGCAAAGCCGGCATCGCGCGCCGCACGCGCCGCCGGCAGGCGGTGCGAACAGAAATACCAGTCCTCGGTCACGAGAAAGAGAAGTCTTGGCCGGCGCTTGTCGGGGGTGAGCGGCGCGCCGCGCGAGGCCGGAACACAAGCTGGTTCGGGGAGGGTCACAAGCATGGTCCCAGCGGGAACAGACGGCGGCGCGGCAGGGTTGCCGCGTCACCTTGTTCTCTATTAATCCATTCCGCCATTCGCGGAAACGGGATCACGGCGGAGGCGGAAACCCGGCCATGGCGCGGATCGCGGTGACCGGCGCGGCCGGCTTTATCGGCCGGGCCTTGTGCCGGGTTCTAGTCGAGAGCGGTCATGAGGTGCGGGGGCTTGTCCGTGGACCCGTCCCGGCGATCGCGGGTGTCGCCCTCCACCCGGTTGGGACCATCGGACCTGGCACCGATTGGCGGTGCCCGCTGCGCAATGTCGAGATCATCATCCATCTGGCGATGCGGGCGCATCGCGCGCCGCCGGCGCCCGGGGGCAAGGAGACCGGCGATGAGGCCGAGGCCGCCGCCTGCCTCGCCCGCGCGGCGGCTGCTGCTGGCGTTCGTCGTCTGGTGCAGATGAGTTCGCTGCGCGCGATGGGTGCGGCGACGCCAAAGGGCGTGCCGTTTCGTGCCGCCGACCCGCCGCGTCCAACCGATCCTTACGGGCGCGCCAAGCTCGCCGTCGAGCGGGCGCTGATGGCGGCGGCGGGCGAGACCGGTCTCGAACTGGTGATCCTGCGCCCGCCGCTCGTCTATGGCCCCGCGGCCAAGGGCAATCTGCGGGCCCTGCTGCGGCTTGTCGCCACCGGTCTGCCGCTCCCGCTCGCCCGGATTGACAATCGCCGCAGCCTCGTCTTTCTTGGCAACCTCGTCGATCTGTGCGGGCGCGCCGCGCTTGATCCGGTCGCGGCCGGCCGAGTCCTCTTGGCCCGCGATCTTGATCTGGCGACGCCCGATCTGGTCCGCGCGCTCGCCGCCGGGCTGGGACGCCGGGTCCGGCTGTTTGCCCTCCCGCGGCCTGTTTTTGGCGCGCTGCGGGCGCTGCCGGGGGTGGGTCCGGTCGCCGCGCGGCTGAGCCTGTCGTTGCAGGCGGACGACCAGGAAACGCGCTCGGCGCTCGGCTGGACCCCGCCCTTTCCGGCGCGGGCGGCGCTGATCGCCAGCGCGCGCGCCGGGCGGCGGTGACCGCGCCATGGCCTCGCTGCCGCCACGCTTGATCGCGCGCGCCCAAGCCGCTATCTAGGGGCGGCGCCCGCGTCCCCTTCGTCTAGAGGCCCAGGACACCGCCCTCTCACGGCGGCAACACCGGTTCGAATCCGGTAGGGGACGCCAATATAATGGTAATGTGCGCAGCGTTTGCCGGCGGCTCTGCACGCCCCTTCACCCCGACAGCGCCTGGACGAGATAAAGCAGGCTTTCCTCCATCCGGTAGTCGACGCTGGTGTGATTGTCGGGAAACTCCTCATAGCGATGGGCAATGCCGAGCGCGTTCAACCGCCGCACAAACCGGCGGGCGCCGTAGAGCAGATTGAACTGGTCCTTCTCGCCGCAGTCGATATAGAGAGCCTTCAACCGGCGCAGATTGTCGGCCTGGGTTTCGAGAGCGACGACGGGGTCCTGCCGCAACCAGTTCTCCCAGCGTTCCGCGATAATCTCGCAGGTGTCAAAGGTGACCGGTAGGCGGATGCCAAGAAACTGCGTCGGATCGGGATCGTAGCTGGCGGCCATCGCCAGCGCATTGATCACCTTGCCGGCACCTTCCGGGTGCTTCCGCCCGGCTTCAAGCTGCCGCCACCAGCGCTCGATCGAGTTTTCGGCGCCGGCAAGGGCGCGCAGGACCGCCGGCATATCGGGCAGATAGCACAACTCGAAGCCCATATCGCCGGAGTGGCAAGCCGCGGCGGCCCAGATGTCGGAATGGCGCAGCGCATGGGTGAGTGCGCCATAACCGCCGGAACTCTTGCCAAACACGCCGCGTCGCCCGCTGCCGCCGCAGCGGAAGCGCTCCTCGATCGCGGGCAGCATCTCCTGGAGCAGAAAATCCTCCCAGGCCCCCATCGCCGCCGAGTTGATGTACTGGTTGCCGCCGAGCCGGGTGAAACAGTCGGGAAAGGCGATGACGACCGGAGGCAGATGCTGTTCGCCGATCAGCCGGTCGAGCCGTTCCGGCATGTTCTCGCGGAACCCGACCCAGTTCGTGTGGGCGAGACCGCTGCCCGTGAAGCCGACGAGATCGACCAGCAGGGGCAGTCCTTCTCCGTCATGCCCGGCCGGGACATACACATCGACGGCGCGCGCCCGCGGGTCGCCC
>JBOHMF010000131.1:0-10394 GCA_050730055.1 Allostellaceae bacterium | reverse complement strand
CGGTCGCGCAGCGGGCGCCCGTGCCCGTGCCTCCGGCCGCGCGTCCAGCACGGGTCGTCCGCGCCCGCGCGATCGCCCTGCGCCGGCCCGAGCCGCTCCCGGCGGCGCGCCTTGTTCATGCACCGCGCGCCAATACTGCCGGCTGGAGCATCCAACTCGGCGCTTTCCGCAACGCGAGCGCGGCGCGCGGGGCGGCCCGAGTCGCCGGCGGCCTGCGCCTCGTCCATGGCAAGCCGCTCGAAATCCTGTCGCCCTCCAGGCACACGAGAGCGCGGGCGCACCTTTATCGCGTGCGGCTGCTGCGCTTTACCGCAAGGAACGCCGAGGACGCCTGCATCGACCTGCGCCGCAAGCGGATCGCCTGTGCCGTGGTGCCGCCGCCGGTCCGTTTTGCCCGGCGCTGAAGATTGGCGGAATTCGCTACGCCCTTCCGCCCTGCGCTTCTACGCTTCAGGGGATGCCGCAGAGCGGAAAACCCCGGCGAAAGCCGGGGCATTCCGCCGTCAGGTCTCGGGGAAGGCGATCCCGCTCGCTTCGAGTTGCGCGGCGATCTCCCCTTTGAGGCGTGCGAGCGCGGCCGTGTCGGCGGCCTCGGCGCGCGCGACGAGCACGTCCTGCGTGTTTGAGGCGCGCAGCAGCCACCAGCCGTCGGCGGTCTTCACCCGCACGCCATCGATGTCGGTCATCTCGGCCCCGCTCTGCCGAAGCCGGTCGCGAACCTCGCGCACGACTGCGAATTTGCGGTCCTCGGGGCAGGGAAAACGCAGTTCCGGGGTATTGACGACCGCGGGAAAGCGGTCGGCGATCGCGGCGAGGCCCGTCTCGGCGCGGCCGAGCACGCCCAAGAGCCGCACCGCGACATAGATCGCGTCGTCAAACCCGTACCAGCGGTCGGCGTAAAAGATGTGCCCGCTCATCTCGCCGGCAAACGGCGCCCCGGTCTCGGCAAGCTTCGCCTTGATCAGCGAATGTCCGGTGGCAACCATCATCGGTTTTCCGCCGGCCCGCGCGATCTCGTCAAAGAGGACCTGGCTCGCCTTGACATCGGCCAGGATCGGGGCGCCGGGCCGGCTTTTCAGCACATCCCGCGCCAAGACGATCATCAGTTGATCACCCCACAGGATGCGCCCGGTGGCGTCGATGACGCCGATGCGATCGCCATCGCCATCAAAGGCGATGCCGAGATCGCAGCGCTCCGCCGCAACCGTCTGCTGCAACTGGACCAGGTTTTCCGGCACGGTCGGGTCGGGATGATGGGCCGGGAAGCGGCCGTCGATCGTCGCGTTCAACAGGATGTGGCGGCCGGGAAGGCGCGCCGTCACCGCCTGCACGACTTCGCCGGTGGCGCCGTTGCCGATGTCCCAGGCGACGCAGAGCGGTCGCGCGCCGTCATAATCACGCAGCAGGCGATCGATGTAATCCGCACGCACCGACCGCTCGCCGATCTGCCCGCGCCGGCCCGCGGAGGGGCCGAGCGCCGCCGCGGTCTCGCCGAGCCGCTGGATCGCCGCGCCGTAGAACGGCCTGCCCCCGAGCACAAACTTGAAGCCGTTGTAGTCCGGCGGATTGTGCGAGCCGGTGACCATGATCCCGGCCTCGACGCCGAGCGTCGCCGCGGCAAAATAGAGCATCGGGGTCGGGCCGCGGCCGATGCGCACGACATCGGCGCCGCCGGCGGCAAGACCATCGGCGAGCGCGCCTTCGAGTTCGGGCGAACTGAGGCGCCCGTCATAGCCGACCGCGACCTTTGGCGCATCCGCGCGCCGGGACGGGTTTCCCTCGGCGGCCACGGTGGCGGCATAGGCCACGCCGATCGCGCGCGCCTCCTCGGCCGACAGATTTTTTCCGACGATGCCGCGGATGTCGTATTCGCGCAGGATCGTCGGGTCGAGACGGTGCGGCATGGCCGCCTCCTAGGCGAGATGGGCGGCGAGGATCTCGCGCAGCCCGGGGCCGAGTTCGGGGTGGGCCAGACCGAGCGCGATCGTCGCTTCGAGAAAACCGAGCTTGTCGCCGCAATCGTAGCGCCGGCCGGCAAAGCGGAAGCCGTGAAACGCCTGGCCCTCCTCGATCAGCAGTTCGAGCGCGTCGGTCAACTGGATTTCGCCGCCGCTGCCCTCGCCGATCCGGCCGAGATGGTCAAACACCTCGGGCTGGATGATGTAGCGGCCGATAATGGTCAGGGTCGAGGGGGCGGCGGCCGGCTCCGGCTTTTCCACGACGCCCCTGGCCCGCACCAGCCGGCCGTTGTCGGCGACCACGTCGAGCACCCCGTAGCGGTTTGTCTGGGCTCGCGGCACCTCGATGACCGCGACCAGGTTGCCGCCGGTTTCCTCATACGCCTCGACCATCTGGGCCAGACACGGCTGTTGCGAGACGATCAGATCGTCGGCGAGCAGCACCGCAAACGGCTCGTCACCAACCAGCCCGCGCGCGCACCACACGGCATGGCCGAGACCGAGCGGGGTCTGCTGGCGCGTATAGGCCATCTGACCCGGTTCCGGCAGACCCGCATCGAGTTCCGCGATCAACTCGGTCTTGCCGCGCGCGCGCAGGGTTTCCTCAAGCTCAAAAGCGCGGTCAAAGTGATCATCGATTGCCGTTTTGGCCCGGCTCGTGACAAAGAAGAACTGCTCGATGCCGGCCGCCTTCGCCTCCTCGACCGCGTAGTGGATGAGCGGCTTGTCGACGACCGGCAGCATCTCCTTTGGCATCGCCTTGGTGGCCGGCAGAAAGCGGGTCCCCAGCCCGGCGACGGGGAAAACGGCCTTGCGGACGGACTTTCTCATGAACTCCTCGATGGCATGGCGCCGGCTTCTTGCCACAGCCCACGATAAGCGGGCAAGTCCGACCGTTCCGCTAACGCCCGATTGCGGGAAGCGGCTCCGATGGAGGAGGTGATCGACAACGATATCGCGGCCCCGCTCGACAACCGCATCTTTGCGCTGATCCTGCAGCACCCGCGCGAGCGCCGGAACATGCTGGCGACGGCGGAGCTGATCCCCGCCCTGCTCCGCCAATCCCGCCTCGCGGTCGGTCTGTCCTGGGCGAATCTGAGCCATGCCCTCGGGCATCCCGCCGAGGCCGGGGAGTGGGCCGCGCTCCATCTCGGCTCAGCGTGTCCCGAAGCGTTTGGCCGGGCCGAACTGGTCGCGCTCGACCGCCGTGGCGTGCCGGACGAGAGGCGGGCCGCGCTGGCCGGTCTTGCCGGGATCGTGCTGCTCGACGGCACATGGCAAGAGGCAAAGACCTTGTGGTGGCGCAACCCGTGGCTGCAAAGACTGCGCCGGCTCGTTCTCAACCCGCGCGAGGGTGCGCATTACGGGCGGGTTCGCCGCGAGCCGCGGCGCGCCGCGCTCTCGACGCTCGAAGCCGCGGCGCTGGCGCTCTCCCGTCTCGAAGGGCGGCCGGAGCTCGAACGGGCGCTCCTCGCCCGCCTCGATCGCCTGATCGCAGAGGCGCCGCCGGTTCGCCGCCCGCCTCACCGCCGGGTCAGGAGGTAGATCAGGATGGCCGCCGCCGCCGCGACATTCAGCGATTGCACGCCGCCTTTCGGGATCATTCCGGGGATCGTGACGATCTCGTCGCAGGCGGCGCGCGTTGCCGCGGCCAGACCGTGCTCCTCATTGCCGAGCACCAGCGCCGGCGGGCAGCCCTGCGACCGCGGTGACGGCGCGGCGCCGCCCTCGGCGGCAGCGCCGACCACCCGATAGACCCGGCGCACCGCCGGCAGCAGCAGCGGCAGCGGCGCGCGGTAAAGGGTCAGCCGATCGAGACCGCCCTCGGCCACGCGATAGCTCGCATCGGACGGCAGGGCCTGTTCGCGGCGCTCCGCCAGGACAAGGCGCGGCACCCCGAAAAAGGCCGCGCTGCGGGCGATCGCGCCGAGATTGTGCGGGTTGCCGACGCCGTCGAGAACGACGAGCAACCGGCCGTCTGCCGCCCACTCCGCCACCGCCGCGGGATCGGCCGTGGACAAAGGCTGCGGCCGGGCGACGGCGACGACCCCGCCGTGCAAGGGGGTCCCGGCGATACGCGCCAGTTCCTCGGCGCCGACCGCGCGATAGGGCTTTTTTGCCGCGGCCAGCGCGCGGCACAGCGGGGCGAGCGCGGCCGCCGTCGGCGGCGCGAAAAACAGCCGCTCGATGCGGTCGGGATCGTGCGCGTAGAGTGCGCGCACCGCGTTGATCCCGCAGACATGCAGAAGCGCGCGCCGATGCAGCGGCTTTTTGTGCGGTTGCGGCGCCGCCTTCGCCGCCCTCATGGGGCCGCGGGCGCGGGCGCGCCGTAGAGCGAAGCGGCAGCGCGGGTGAGCGCCGCGCGGGAGGAAGGCCGCATGTACATCATGTGACCGCCGGGCAGGACTTCGAGACGGATGCGGGCGCGCTGGGCCGCCGGGATCTGGAGCTGATCGACCAGCCAACGCGAGGCGAGATAGGGTGTCACCAGATCATATCTTCCGTTGACGATCATCAGCCGCATCACCGGATGGTCGAGCAGGGCGGCCTGCAAGGAGGCCATGGCCAAGCCAAACGCGCCCTCCTCCCTGGCGTTCTGCCAGTTCCAGTGCTCCGAGACCGCGCGCGCCAGCGCGTGATAGGGCAGTTCGGTGTGATAACCGAGAAATGCGGCGGCATACTGGTCAAAAGCGGCGGTGTAGGCGGCGGCGGCCGGACCAAGGATCGGATCGCCGGCCTCCCCGTCGCGGCGGTCGGCGGCGGCCGGGCGCGTCACCGTGGCATCGTAGAGACTGACCACCTCATGTTTGGAGCGCAGGATGGTGTGCGCAAAGACCCGGCGCGGGACTTCTCCGCGATGGCGGGCGATGACTGTGGCGGGGAGTCCGGTCAGATGCGCCACCTCGGCGATAAACGGGTCGCTCGGCCCCGGGTCGCCGACCCGACCGGCGAGGCCGACGAGATAATCCGACAGCGCGAAATGGGCGATCTGGGCGAGATTGACCGGCCCCGGCAGCACGTCGTCGGCGACGGCGGCCGCGGCGTAGGAGGGCAGCGGAAAGGCGGCGGCCAGGAGGTCGCGCGCGCGCTCGTCGAGGGCCGACAGATCAAGGGCGGGCGAGATCAGGATCAGACCGCTGACCGTGACGCCGACCTCGCGCGGCAGGGTGCGCGCCAGCGCGGCGGCGCGAAATCCGCCATAGCTCTCGCCGACCAGATAAACGGGCGCGTTCCAGCGCTGGTGGCGGGTCAGCCACAGGCGCACCACGGAGGCGAGCGAGGACAGATCGGAGTGGACCGTCCAGAATGGCGCGTCCGGGTTCTTCTCCTTGCCCACGCCGCGGCTGAAGCCGGTGCCGACCGGGTCGATAAAGACCAGATCGGTAAAGGGCAGCCAAGTCGCCGGGTTGTCGATGAGGCGGGACGGCGGGGCCGGGACGGCGCCGCTTTTCGGGGTGTCGAGAACGCGCGGCCCGAGCGCGCCCAATTGGAGAAACACCGCCGCCGCTCCGGGACCGCCGTTGAAGGCAAAGGTGACCGGTCGTGTCCCGCCCGTCGCGCCGGCGGCGAGATAGCTGACCGTGAAGATCGTGGCGGTGGTCGCACCCTGCGCGTTCTTCAAGGCAAAGGTCTCGGCGATCGCGTCATAATCGAGCGCGTGCCCGGCGAGCGTCAGCGTGTGATGGGTCTCGACCCGCGCCGGCAGTACGGGTGCGGCGTTTTCGGCGGCGAGGGCGGGGCTGCTGAGGAGCAGAAGAAAATAGACGGCCGCTGCCGTTCGTGCCATTGAATCGCCTTCCGGTTGAGGGAACGCCGGTTCCCGGCGTGTCCTGGAGGGAGGGGAAATGCGAAGAGTTCTGGCGGTTGCCGTTCTCGTCTGCTGGGCCGCCTGCGGGGCGGCGACCGCAGCCGCCGCGCCGGCGCGCGCGACAAAAGCCGAGATCCACGCCGCCCTGATGAAATGGATCAACACGCTCGGCAGCGGTCAAGGCGAAAAGCCGATCGCCGCGCTCTATGCGCCCGATGCGATCCTGCTCGCGACGTTTGCGCCCAAGCCCTTGACCACCCCGGCCGCGATCGCCGCCTATTTTCGCCAGCTGACGCAAAAGCCCGAACTGCGGGCGCGGGTGCAGAGCGAAACAATCGACCTCTTTGGCGGCGGCGGCGCCGATACCGGTCTCTACACCTTCAGCTATCGGGGCAATGGCAAGGAGGTGCAGGTGCCGGCCCGTTTCACCTTTGTCTTTCGCCGGAGCGCGAAAGGCTGGCTGATCGTCAGCCACCAGTCCTCGCTGGTGCCGCAGTCGCATTGACATCCTCGCCCTTGTCAGGCTGTCCGGAATCGAGGAAGAGAAACCGCAAGTTTGCAGGAGGTCCGGCCCGATGCGCGTGCTTCTCCTCGCCTGTCTCGTCTGTCTTGCCGGCTGCGCCGGCCTTTCCGAGCGCGCGCGGGTTGACAGCATGGCCCCGCTGCCGGACGGCGGGTTTGTCTACAGCGTGCACACCAATACGATAATGCCCCCGAATGACGACGGCGCCGCCGAGCGCATCCGGCGCGAGTGGCTGGCCCAGACGCTCGGCTTCAACCACATGTGCCCGAACGGATACCTTGTCGATTCGCGCGGCTATGTCGTCGATGCGGTGGGGCCCTTTGGCAATGGCGGCGATATCGTCTACCGGGGCCGCTGTCTGTGAGGTCTCACCCCTCGGGCCGGGCGGCGCGCCAGCGCTTGATCAGCGGCTCTTCGCCACCGCGCACCGGGTCGGCCTCGGGCAGCGGCACGCGGGCGATCTTTGCCAGCGCGTGCGCGCGCTCCTCTGCCCCGGCCCGCCGCAGGTCCGGGGTCCGGCCGCGCGGATAGGCCCCGACCACCAGCAGATCGGAGCTTGCCGCTTCGCATTTGTGCGCGACCCCGGCCGGGATCACAACGACATCGCCGGCCGCGACCGCGACCCTGCGACCGCCCTCGCCGCCAAAGCGGACCTCGGCCGAGCCGGCGACGATCCCGAGTACCTCATGCGCGGTGCTGTGGTAGTGGTGATGGGCATAGATGCCGTCGCGCCACGCTCCGGTCCAGCCGTGGCGGGCGAACAGCGCCTCGCAGGCTTGGGCGGCATCGCCCCCCGGATCAAGTGCGCCGCGATAGACGAGGAGCGGCAGATGCGGGTTGTTCGGGATCTGCCCATCATCGGCAAAACGGTATTCCTCAATGGTCGCGTTTGGCGGAATCCTGGACATCGGGTCCTTATCCTTTCAGCGGTGCGAAGGCGGCGACACCGGTTTGACGGGCTTTGCCGCCGCTCCTTCCGCGCTGCATAAACAGGCTACCCAGGCGCGCCGCACCGCGCGACAATGACTTTCATCGCCCCGAGACATGCGGGAGGCCGTGATGAGCGAAAGAACAGAGCAGGCGGACGGCTTGGCGCCGGCCTTGCGGTGGCCAAAGGAAGGCGACGCGCGCGTTCCCTATCGGGTCTTCTCCGATCCCGAGATCTATCGCCGGGAACTGGCGCGGGTGTTTCTCGGACCGACCTGGCAGTTTCTCGCGCTGGACAAGGACCTGCCCGAGCCGGGCGATTATCTGACGACCTTTCTCGGCGAGACCCCGATCATCGTCACCCGCGGCAAGGACGGGGTGGTCCACGCGATGGTCAACCGCTGCGCTCATCGCGGCAACCTCGTCTGCCTGAAGCGGCGCGGCCACGCCGACGATCTGACCTGCGTTTATCACGCCTGGCGCTATGATCTCGCCGGCACTCTCGAAAGCGTCGCCTTTCGTCGCGGCGTCCAGGGGAAGGGCGGAATGCCGCCCGGTTTCCGGCTCGACCAGCACAACCTCAGAAAACTGCGGGTGGACAGCTTTGCCGGTCTTGTCTTTGGCACCCTGTCGGCCGAGGCGCCGCCGCTTGCCGCCTATATCGGCAATTTGATCGGCGCCCGCATCCACCGGGTTTTGCGCGCGACCCCAAAGGTGCTGGGGACGACCTCGCAGATCCTGCACAACAACTGGAAGCTCTACGTCGAGAACGTCAAGGACACCTATCACGCGACGCTCCTGCACACCTTTTTCACCACCTTCCGCCTGTCGCGCCTGACTGCGGCGGGCGGGGTCGATATTGCCGAGAGCGGCGGCCACCACGCCAGCTATACCCGCAACAAGCGCGATCCCGACCCGGCCGGGTCCGACAAGCTCTATGCCGGGATGCCCTCGATGCAGGAGAATTTCCGCCTCGCCGACCCGAGTTTTTTGCAGAGCGTCGAGGAGTTTGGCGATGACACGACGATCCAGATCCTCTCGGTGTTCCCAAACCTCGTCGTGCAGCAGATCCAGAACTCGATCGCCCTGCGTCTTGTCCTGCCAAAGGGGCCGGACAAGACCGAGCTGCAATGGATCTATCTCGGCTTTGAGGAGGACGACGCGGCGATGACCGCGCGCCGCCTGGCGCAGGCCAACCTCACCGGGCCGGCCGGGTACGTGTCGATGGAGGACGGCGCGGTCGGCGGCTTTATCCAGCGCGCGATCAAGGGATCGGAAGAGGAGTGTTCGGTCCTCGAAATGGGCGGGTTCGACCACGTCTCCGACAATACGCGCACAACCGAAGCCTCGGTGCGCGGCTTCTGGCACGCGTGGCGGCCGCTGATGGGGTTCTGAAGGCGATGGACCTCGCCGGGATCATCCGCCGGCTCGAAATCGCCGAGCTTTATGCCGATTACGTCCATTGTCTCGATGCCGACGAACTCGAACGCTGGCCCGAGTTTTTTATCGAGGAGGCGCGCTATCGCATCATCTCGGCCGAGAACCACGAAGCGGGAATGCCGCTCGGCCTCATCTATGCGACCTCGCGCGCCATGCTGAAGGATCGGGTGACGGCCTTGCGCGAGGCCAACATCTACGAGCCGCAGCGCTACCGCCATCTGATCTCGGCGATCCGGATTGTGAAGGATGATGGCGAAGTTATTGAGACCACCGCCAATTTTCTGATCGTGCGCACGATGCAGGACGGCGAGATGACGATCTTTGCCGCCGGCCGCACTCTCGACACGCTGCGGCGCGAGGCGGGCGGGTGGAAGTTTGCCGAGAAACTCGTCGTCCTCGACAGCCGGCAGATCGACACGCTGCTGGCGATCCCGATGTGAACAGGATCGCCGCGCTTGCCCTCGCCTTGGCGCTGCTCCCGTCTGGCGCGGCCCAGGCGGCGCAGCAGGCGGCGCCAGCCGGTGATCCCGGCTTTCGCCGGGAGATTGTCGTCTCGTCAAAGATCGACACCGAGGGCGCGCTGCTCGGCAACATGATCCTCGCCGCTCTCTCGGCCCGCGGTCTGCCGGTCGAGAACCGGCTCGAACTCGGCCCGACCAGTCTGGTGCGGGCGGCGATCCTCTCCGGCCAGATCGATCTCTACCCCGAATACACCGGCAACGGCGCCTTTTTCTTTCATCGCGAAAACGATCCGGCGTGGAAGAACTGGCAGCGCGGTTACGATCTTGTCAAAAAACTCGATCTGGAAAAGAACCATCTCATCTGGCTGACCCCGGCGCCCGCCGACAACACCTGGGTCATCGCCGTGCGCCGCGATCTGGCCGAGCGCCGCAACCTGAAAACGATGCAGGACTTCGCCCGCTGGGTCAACCGGGGCGGTCCGGTCAAGCTTGCCGCCTCGGCCGAGTTTGTCGAGAGTCCGGCGGCCCTGCCGGCGTTTGAAAAGACCTATGGGTTTCACCTCTCCGATGCGCAGCTTGTGACCCTGTCCGGCGGCAACACGGCGGCGACCGAGCGCGCCGCCGCCGAGGGGATGTCCGGGGTCAATGCCGCGATGGCCTATGGCACCGACGGGGCGCTTGCCGCCCTTGGCCTGGTCGCGCTCCAGGACGACAAGGGCGCCGAGATCGTCTATGCCCCGGCTCCGGTGGTGCGCCAGGCGGTGCTCAAACGCCATCCGCAGATTGCTCCGGTGCTGGCTCCGATTTTTGCCGGTCTGACGCTCAAGCGATTGCAGCGGCTGAACGCGGCGATCGCGGTCGATGGCAAGAGCGCTGCCGCGGTTGCCGCCGCCTATCTGAAGGCCAAGCACCTGCTGCCGTGACCACCGCCCTCGCCCCTCCCCGCGGGCCAACCCCGGGATCAAGTCCGGGGGCTAAAGGCCCACGCGCCGTCCGGGTGCGCCTGCGCGGCCCGGTCCTCCTGGTTCTGGTCATCGTCGCTGTTGCCGCCCTGGGGCTCGGCGGGTTTGTCGGGGAGGCGCCAAACCGGCTGTTGTCGGGCCGGCCGATCCTGCTGTTTCCGGCGGTCGGCGCGCCGTTTTCGGCGGGGCTGGCGGCGCTCTTGGCGCTCCTTTTCACCACCGCCTTTATGCGCCCGCGCGCCGCGCTCGATCGCGGTGTCGCGATCGTCGCGGGGCTGCTGCTGCTGTCGGCGCTGGCCGCGCTCGGTGCGGCGG
>JBOHMF010000130.1:0-10401 GCA_050730055.1 Allostellaceae bacterium | reverse complement strand
CCGTTCTCTCGGCCAAGGCCAATCTGGCGCAGGCCCAGCTCAACCTCGGCTACTGCACGATCACCGCGCCGATCGCCGGGCGGATTGGCACCGTCACCCTGACCAAGGGCAATCTGGTGACCCCGAACACCCCGGCGCTCGCCACCATCAATCAACTCGACCCGATCCGCGTGGTGTTCTCGGTCACCTA
Organism: Allostellaceae bacterium; assembly: GCA_050730055.1. Classification (GTDB taxonomy): domain Bacteria; phylum Pseudomonadota; class Alphaproteobacteria; order ATCC43930; family CGMCC-115725; genus AP-15. Next base: position 10,211 of record JBOHMF010000130.1, on the reverse strand, counting down.
CCGGGTGATGGTCGCCGCCCAACAGAAGACCGGCGCGACGCAAGGCCAGCTCACATCACGCCTTGCGGTTGATCTGAAGCTGCCGGACGGCTCGGAGTACAAACCGGCCGGCAAGATCGCCTTTCTCAACAACCAGGTCAACCCGCAGACGGGGACCGTCAGCTTCTATGCCGACTTCCCCAACCCCGACCGGCTGCTGCTGCCCGGCGCGTTTGTCAACGTCGAGGTCCATCGCGCCAAACCGCAGGAGCGGCCTCTGGTGCCGGCCGAGGCGCTGCAAACCGACCAGAGCGGCAGCTATGTCCTGATCGTCGGGTCGAACGACAAGGTCGTCGCGCGGCCGGTCACGCTCGGGCCGCAGATCGCCCAGAATTTTGTCGTCACAAAGGGTCTTTCGGGCGGTGAGCGCGTCATTGTCGCCGGCGTGCAGAAGGTGAAGCCGGGTGAGAGGGTCAACCCGGTGCCCGCGCCTGCGGCCGCTGCGGCCACGGCAGAAAACGGCACGCCGCCGGGCGCCCCCGTCAAGACCGATCCCGGCCGCTAGCCATGCTGTCCCGCTTTTTTATTCACCGGCCGAATTTCGCCATCGTCATCGCCGTCGTCATCACGCTTGCCGGTCTTCTCGCGCTCTCCGTCATCGCGGTCTCGCAATACCCGAACATCACGCCGCCGACGGTGACGGTCTCGGCTTCCTACCCCGGTGCCAGCGCCGAAACGATCGCCAAGACCGTGGGGCAGCCGATCGAGGAGCAGGTCAACGGCGTTCCGGGCGAACTTTTCATGCAGAGCACCAGTTCGAGTTCGGGCACCTACAGCCTGACGATCACCTTTGCGATCGGCAGCGACCCCAGCATCGATCAGGTCAACGTCCAGAACCGCGTGCAACTGGCCGAGGCGCTGCTGCCGACCGAGGTGCAGCAGGAAGGGCTGACGATCCGCGCCTCCTCAGCCGATTTTGTGCTCGCGGTCAATCTGTTTTCGCCCCACAACAAATACGATCAGGTCTTTATTTCCAATTACGTTTACATGCACGTCCAGCCGCAGATCGCGCGCATCTCGGGGGTGGGCAACACGCAGCTCTTTGGCGAACGGCAATACGCGATGCGGATCTGGCTGAACCCGGTGCGCATGACCGCGCTGGGGATCACGGCAAGCGATGTGATCGCCGCGATCCAGGCCCAGAACATCCAGGTCGCCGCCGGACAGATCGGCCAGCCGCCGGTGGGCGGGGACCAGCAGCAGCAATTGACGGTGCTGGCGCCGGGGCGGCTCTCCACCGTGCAGCAGTTCAAGAACATCATCGTGCGCACCAATCAGAACGGGGGTGTGGTGCGGATCGGGGATCTTGCTCGGGTCGAGCTTGCCGCCCAGCAATACTCCTCATCCTCGGCGATGGACGGCATCCCCTCGACCGCCCTCGCGGTCTTCGAGGCTCCGGGTGCCAACGGACTCGCCGTGGCGCGTGCGGTCGAACAGCAGATGAAAACGATCGCCACCCGGTTTCCGCCCGGTTTGCAATATGCGGTCGTCTACAACGCGACGAATTTTGTCAGCGCCGATATCGACGAGATCCTGTTGACCTTGGCTATCACCCTGGTCCTGGTGATCGCGGTGATCTTTGTCTTTCTGCAAGACTGGCGCGCGACGGTGATCCCTGCGGTGGCGATCCCGGTTTCGCTGATCGGCGTATTTGCGATCTTGTACATCATCGGCTATTCGGCAAACACGGTCGATCTGTTCGCGATCGTGCTGGCGATCACCCTCGTCGTCGATGATGCGATCGTCGTCGTCGAAAACGTCAGCCGCCATCTGGCCGAAAACCCTATGCGTCCGATCGCCGAGACAACCGAGGTGGCGATGCGCGAGATCACCGGCCCGGTGGTCGCGACCACCCTGGTGCTGGTTGCGGTGTTCGCTCCGGTCGGCTTTATCTCCGGCATCACCGGCGCGCTTTATCGGCAGTTCGCGGTCACCATCTCGGTCTCGGTCGTCATCTCGGCGATCAACGCGCTGACGTTGAGCCCGGCGTTGTGCGCGCTGATCCTGCGCCCGCCCCGGCAACGGCGGTTCTTCGGCTTCCGCTGGTTCAATCACGGCTTTACCTTTGCTCGCGACCGCTACGGGCACGTGGTCGCATTTTTGTCGCGCCGGCTGGTGTTCGCGGGCCTCGGGATCGTCGCCGCTTTCGCCCTTGCCTACCTGGTTCTGAACATCACGCCCTCGGCCTTTCTGCCGGAGGAGGATCAGGGCTATTTCTTTATCAATGTGCAGATGCCAAACGGCGCCTCGATCGAGCGGACCCAGAAAATGCTCCGGCGCGTCGGCGACATCCTGCTCAAGACGCCGGGGGTCGCCCATGTCATTGACATCGGCGGCTTCAGCCTGGTCACCGGCGCGGCGGAGCCGAACGCGGGGAGCGTGATCCCGATCATGGCGCCGTTCAACCAGCGCGGCCCGAGCGAGTCGATCCCCGCCGTCATCGCCAAATTGCAGCCCCGGTTCAACGCCATCCCGGGAGCCGAAATCATCAGCTTCAATCCCCCGCCAAGTCCCGGCATCGGCAGAACCGGCGGCATCAGTTTTGTGCTCGAGGGGCGCGCCGGGCAGTCCTCCCAGCAACTTGCCGCCGCCGCCCGCGCGCTGATCTTTGCCGCCAACCAGAACCCCAACCTGCACTCGGTCTTCACCAGCTTCTCGGCCGCCGTGCCGCAGATCATGGTGCACGTCGATACGACCCGCGCCGCGCTGATGGGGGTGACGCCGGCCGCCATCTACCAGACCTTGCAGGCCAATCTCGGCGGGCAGTTTGTCAACAATTTCAACTATCAGAACTTTGTCTTCCAGGTCATCGTCCAGGACGAATCGCAGTTCCGCAGCAAGGTCAGCGACATCGACCAGCTTTATGTGCGCAGCGCCAGCGGGGCCATGGTGCCGTTGCAGAGCCTGATGAACGTCACCACGATCCAGAGCGCCGATACCGTCAACAGCTACAATCTCTACCCGGCGGTGCTGATCAACGGTTCCGCCGCCCCCGGCAAGAGTTCGGGACAGGCGATCGCGGCGATGGAAGCGGTCGCCGCAAAGCACCTGTCGAGCGGCTTCGGCTATGACTGGACGGCCATGTCGTACCAGGAGTTGCAGGCCGTCGGCCAGGAATTCTCGGCCTTTCTGTTCGCCGTCGTCTTCTCCTACCTGTTTCTGGTCGCGCTCTACGAGAGCTGGACCTTGCCGCTGTCGGTCATGCTGCCGGTCTCGTTCGCCTTGCTGGGCGGGCTGTTGGCGCTCCGGGCGCGCGGCATGGCGCTCGATGTGTACGGACAGATCGGGCTGGTGCTGCTGATCGGGCTGGCGGCCAAGAACGCCATCCTCATTGTCGAGTTTGCTAAGGACCGGCTGGCGCACGGCGGCGTCAGCGTGCGCGAGGCCGCCGAGGACGGCGCGCGTACCCGCTACCGCCCGGTGATGATGACCGCGCTCGCCTTTATCATCGGTGTCGTCCCGCTGGTCGTTGCCACCGGCGCCGGGGCCGGTGCGCGCGCCTCGATCGGCACCACTGTCTTTGGCGGCATGATCCTGGCGAGTTTTGTCGGCGTGCTGTTTATCCCGGCGCTGTTTGTCGCCTTTGAATTGCTCAGGGAGCGCACATTGCGCTGGCTGCGCGGCCGCAGGCATCATCCGGCCGAGTAGGTGGCATCGCCGATGACAGACATGCCGCATGTGCTGGATTTCCCCCCATGATAGACTGGTCTCATTGCCCCGATGTCGAGCGTATTCCCGGCAAGGTGTCAGGCCGCTGGCTCATGCGCGGCACCCGCATCCCGGTAGATGACGTGCTGCTCAACGCCCGCGATCTGACGCCGGAGCAGATCGTAACAGAGGTTTATGAGGGGCTCGGGATCGAGCCGGTCAGGCGCGTGATTGCCTATGCCCGGGAAAGGGCGAATGCGTCTGTTGCTGGATCATAATGTGCCAAGGGGTTTGCGCGAAATCCTTGCCGGCCGCGAGGTTTTCTCTGCTTATGAGATGCAGTGGGCGGGACTGACCAACGGTCAACTCCTCGACGCCGCCGAAGCGGTCGGCTTCGATATCATGATTACGGGCGACAAGGGGATTCGATACCAACAGCATCTGCAAGGCCGGACGATAGCGTTGTCACTTTAGGGACGACTCACTGGCCGACGATCCGCGCCAACCCGCAGCCGATATGCGATGCCGTTTTCGCCGCTCTCCCCGGCGCCTATGCGGTTGTCCCGTTCACCCGTCCCGCTCGCAGGCGCCGTCCGCCGCCTCTCCGCCAGCCGTGATTACGCCCTCATACGAAGATAGGTGCAGCGGCCCAGGGGGTCTTGTTGCAAATCTCAACAGAATTACCCGGAGCTGCCGGCAAAGACGGCGGGATCGACGGCGTTGCCGTAGAAGCGCCGCGGGTTGTCGGTGAAGATTTTGCGCTTCAGCGCATCCGGGACATCGGCGCGGTCGGCCAGCGTGCTGACCGCGTTGGGGAACTGCCCGTCCCAGTGCGGATAGTCGGAGGCGAACAGGATGTTGTCCTCGGGGAAAAAGTCGGGCACATAGCGCAACGTCTTCTCCTCCGGCTCGCAGGAGACAAAAACCCGCCCAGAGGTCATGTATTCGGACGGCTTGGCCTGCAACAGCGGCGCATCAAATGCCCGGAATTCGTACTCCTCGTCCATGTGCTCCATCCAGAACGGGACCCAGCCGATCCCGGCTTCGAGAAAGGCGACGCGCAGGTCCTGGTACTTTTCCAACAACCCGCTGTACATGACGGCGGTGCACGCGATCAACTGCTCCGGCGCGTGCGACAGCGTGTGGATCTGCAAGAAATTCTCAAAATGGCAGAGCGGGTCCATCGTATCGCTGCCCGAGGCGTGAAAGGCGACGGCCACGCCCTGGCGCGCGCACTCCTCGTAGAACGGCCAGAAATCCTGGTGCGCGACATTGCGGCTGCGGTCGTAGGTATTGACCATGACGCCGACCGCGCCGTAGCGCGAGACCGCGCGCTCCATCTCCCCGATCGCCGCCCGCGCGTCGACGTGCAGCGGCACGAGCGCGACCGCCTTCATGCGCTTCCGGTCGATGCTGCACCACTCGTGCATCCAGTCATTGTAGGTCCGGCACAGAGCGACCGCATAATCGCGCTCGCGTACGCGCGACAGAAAGAGACCGCCGGTCGGATAGATGACTTGCAGATCGATGCCCTCGCGGTCGTTGTCGGCGAGGTTCTGCTGCGCCGTCGCGGGCTGCTTGGCGTTCAGAGCGCCGCTTTGCGAACGGTCGAAATTGTCGTTCGGATAGATCGCTGAGCGCTTGCGGTATTGCTCCGGCAGGCGTGCGCGGTACATCGGCTCGTAATCGACGGCGTGTCCGTCGGCGTCGATGATGACCATGCCGTTCTTCATTGCGTGCTCCTCGCGCTCGCGACCGGGCTCTGCCGCAGCATACCGCCGCCCCGCCCGGCCGGCAATGCGCTCCGGCGCGCGCGGGCACGACGCCGCCGGGCGAATCGGGCCGCAACACGGCTCTAAAACATGACCCAGGTATAGAGCAGCAGGGTGTTGTTGCCGCCCGCATTGCGCCCCGCGCCGTCAAAATTGAGACGGGCCCCGTCGAACTTGTCATACCTCGTGTATTGCAGCCCGACGCGGGCGTTGAGCCACGGCCAGAACCCGGGACCGCCGTGCATGAACGGCAGATAGGCGATCTCGGCGATCCAGCCGCTGGTGTCGGGGCTGCCGTCGGCGGTGCCGTAGAGCGCCGCGTCGCTTGTACCGCGGAGCGAAAACCGCCCGCCCGTCAGGCTCCAGGTGTTGCCAAAGGTATAGGAAACCGAAGCGCGAAAGCTGCGCAAGCTGTCATGCGCGCGATCGGCGAGGCCGAGCGCGTGGCTGGCGCCGAGATCGTGATCCTCGTGGATAAAGCTGGCGCGCAGCGTCACCCCCTGATGATCGCCGATCCACTGGTACTGGGCATCGACGCCGACATCGGCAAAGGAATCGGTGCCGGCCGCTTCCATGCGCAGCGGGTGGACGTTGCCGGCCAGGCCAAAGGTGCCAATTTCCGCCGCGTTCTTGCCAAAATCGCGCTCCAGCGCGACCCGCCAGTAGGGCGCCACACCGGTGATCGGACTCTCACCCGCGGGATCGACCCCGAGCACCTGCTCCGTCCCCTTTGCCAGGCTGTGATAGCCGGACAGTTCAAAATAGAGCGAATCATCGAGAAAACCGTAGGCGCCGGCACCGGCGACGCGCTGGGCAAAAGTCTGCTCGATAAAGGTCGCGGCGGCCGGGGTCGGCGACAGCGCCGGGCTGATAAACGGAAAGCTCCAGGCCGGGGTCGTGTTCCAGACATCCTCTACGCTCGGATTGTTGTTGACCGTCACCCCCAGAGCAGCTCGTGACCGTGGAGCTTGAGCGAGTTGGCATAGCGAATATCGGTATTGTCCCAGCCAAGGCGGCGGGCAACGCCGTCATAGGTGCCCTGGATAAAGGCGCCGATATGGTCGGTGATCCGGCCACCCGTAAAAAGGCTCGCCTGTTGCAGGGCAAAGTTGTCGTCTGGCCCGAAATGCGGGGCGGCGCCGCCCGACTGGGGAGTCTGGGTGTGCGTGAAACTGGGTTGCAGCATGACCGCGAAGGGTGGCAGCGATGATTTCCCGCCGCCCAGGGTGTAGCCGCCAAGCTTGAAGCGCCGGCCAAACGGCGTCAGTTGCGGAAACGCGGTGTGGCAACTGGCGCAGGGCAATCCCGTCTGCCTCGCATAGAGCGGCAGTGCGTCCGCCGGCCGCACCCCCGCACCGAGACCAAAGAGCAGTGCGCACAGAAAGGCGCCGAGGAGCGCGCCGCGGGCACAGGCGGCGTGGCGAGCCGGCATCGCGCGTCAGCCGTTCCGGCTCGCCGAGGCAAAGAGCTGGCAATAACCCTGCGGGCTGATCGGGCCTTGGACGATCTGGCACGAGCCCGGCGCCATAAAATGGGCGCAGAGCGCGCAGCGCCGGGTGCCGTCAGGCTGGTCCTGATAGGCGACGGAGGGCTTGGAAACCTTGATCTGCGCCGCGGCGGGAGCCGCCGTGCCGAGAATGGCGGCGGCGCCGGCCGCCGCCTGCAACAGCGCGCGACGGGAAAATGGCGCGGGTCCGCCGGAACGCTTTGTGGCCATGAGCATCCGTCCCTGGGGTGTGACGATCGGGTCAGGTCCGCCGGGAGCGGGGACCCGCGCAGTACGACTCGCGGAGGGCGGCCGTATTCCCTCTCCAGTCCGAAAATTATCCCCGTCATCAGTGTGAAGAAGATTAGAGTATAAAGACAATCTTATGGCAGCCTGTCGAAAATTTCCAAAGATAACACCATATTTATGAATTAACGGAGATGTCACTACTATAAGAGAATTGCCCTGCCTATCATCGCCTTAGTGCCATGGCGTCGCAAGTCCACTGCCGGTGCGGAAACTTCTGAGACCGGATGGGGATCGCGTGGGGCCGAGCAATGATTTCTTGGCGAGATATGCAATGCCGGATGACCAAGCCGCCCTGCTCGCAGCCCACATCCCGGGTTTGCGGCGCTTTGCCCGAGCCCTGTCGCGGGGCGATCGCGAGCGCGCCGACGACCTCGTGCAGGACAGTCTCGAACGGGCGCTCGCCCATTGGCAGGAGCGCCGGGCCGAGGGGAGCCTGCGCGGCTGGCTGTGCACGATCGTCTACAACCGCTTTGTCAGCGAGGAGCGCCTGCGCCGCCGGCGGGGCGTGCACCTTCATCTCGAGGAGGCCGGCGAAGCCGAGCTGCCGGAAGTGGACGGCGGCCAGGATGCGGCGCTCCAGTACCGCGACTTTTTGCGCGCGTTCCGGGCGCTGCCGGAAGAGCAGCGTTCGGTGCTGCGGCTGGTCGGCGTGGAAGACCGCTCATACCGGGACGCGGCGCAAACCCTCGGCGTGCCGATCGGCACGGTGATGTCGCGGCTGTCGCGGGCGCGCGATCGGCTGCGCCAGGGGCATCTTGGGGTGATCGCCGGATCGGCGGCTGCCGGACGCGGCGCACGCTCCGGGGCAGGATTGGCGCAGGAATAAAACCAGAGCGCGGGAGTCGGTGTGCACGGGTCGGAGCGCCGAGTGCGGCCGCTATCCCCCGCGGGCCGTGCTCGGCGCCCCGCCCCTCCATCGCAAAGGACAGACCCGCATGAACCGAATTTCGCGAATTGTCGCGGCCGGCACGGTCGCGGCGATCACGCTTGGCGGCGCCCTCGCCGCCAACGCCGACGACATGAACGGCATGGGCATGAACCGGCACAATGCCTACACGGTCAACCTTCTCGTCTCCGACCTGCAAGGCGCCACTGTGCAGGACCCGAACCTCAAGAATGCCTGGGGCGTCGCGTTTTCGCCCGCCGGAAGCCCGTTCTGGATCAACGACAACGCCACCGGCCTCGCGACGCTTTACAACGGCGACGGCTCGATCGTCCCCCTTGTCGTCACGATCCCCTGCCCGCCCAGTCCAGGTCAGGGTTCGAGCTGCCCGGCGAACGCATCGCCAACCGGCATCGTCTGGAACCCGTCGAGCGCCTTTCGCGTGCCCGGCACAAAGATCCAGGCCGCCTTCATCTTTGATACCGAGGACGGGACGATCTCGGCCTGGGCGCCGGGGCTGACCCCGGCCACCAACGCCGTCCTCGCCGTTGACAACTCGAAGACCGGCCCCGGCGCGGTCTATAAGGGCCTCGCCTTTGGTGTCAACGTGCATGGCGCCTTTCTGTTTGCGACCAATTTCCGGGCCGGCACGATCGATGTCTTCAACACTCAATACCAGCCGGCCCAGACCGACGGCGGCTTTACCGATCCCGGCATCCCGCCCGGCTTTGCCCCGTTTGGCATCCAGAGCATCAATGGCGACCTGTTTGTCACCTACGCCAAGCAGAACGCCCAGAGGCATGACGATGTGGCCGGGCCGGGCAACGGCTTTGTCGATGTCTTTGACACCGACGGCCACCTGTTGCGCCGGCTCGCGAGCGGCGGCCAGTTGAACTCGCCGTGGGGGGTGGCGCGGGCGTCCTTTGCCTTTGGCCGGTTCAGCGGCGACATCATGATCGGCAATTTTGGCGACGGCCGGATCAACGCGCTGCCGATGGATGGAGGCCCGATGACTCAACTTCGCGGCACAGACGGCAAGCCGATCGCAATCGACGGGCTGTGGACGCTGACCCTGGGCGGCGGGGCAAAATCCAGCCCCGACACACTCTATTTCACCGCCGGCCCCAATGGTGAAACGGACGGGCTGTTTGGCACGATCACCCCGATGGGGAGGCATCGGGACCAGTAAGGGCGGCGCCGGCCCGACGCCGTGGCGGCATCCCGCCGGCCGCAGGGCCGGTGGTTCGGGTGCGGATCGCGCGGCTTTTACAAAGACGAATGCGGCGGCAAGCTTGCGACCGGCGCGTCGTGTGGCGCCCGGCCGGGAGCCGCGGCGGGCCGCGGAAAATGCAGTTCCACGCGCAGCCCCGGCGCATTGTCCGACATCGCAATGCGTGCCCCATGCAGGCCGGCGACCGCGGCCACCAGACTGAGGCCAAGCCCGTTCCCCGGGCTGCTGCGGCTGCGTTCGAGGCGATAAAAGCGCTTGAGGACGTTGCGCCGCTCTTCCGCCGGGATGCCGGGGCCGCGGTCGCCCACCGCAACCGTCGCTCCGGCGCCGTCCTGCGCGGCCGCGATCGTCACCATCCCGCCGCGGCCGTGATGGATCGCGTTGCCGACCAGATTGGCGAGAGCGTCGAACAGGAGATCGCGGTCACCGATCACGCAGATGCCCTTCTCTCCCGCCACCCGCAGCGTCGCCCCGGCCTCCTCCGCCGTGGGTTCGAAGAGTTCGGCAACCTCGCGCGCGAGGGCGCCGAGATCGACCTCGCGAAACCCGTCGCCGCGGTCCTGCGCCTCGATGCGCGAGATGCGCAACAGCGAGGAGAACGTTCTGAGGATGCCGTCAAGCTCGGCGATCGCCGCACTGATGAGAACCGGATACTCGCCGGCCGGAGGCGGGCGGTGAATGGCTTTTTCAAGGCGACCGCGCATGCGCGTTAAGGGGGTGCGCAGATCGTGCGCCAGATTGTCGGAGACCTGCCGGTTCGCTTCCACCAACTCCTCGATGCGGGCGAGCATCGCGTTCAGGTTTTCCGCCAACTCATCCCACTCGTCCCCGGTGCCGCGCAAC
>JBOHMF010000129.1:0-10422 GCA_050730055.1 Allostellaceae bacterium | reverse complement strand
CCACTGCACCTTGTACTGGCAGCTCAACGGGTGCAGCCCGGTCCCCGGCCGGCCGATCTGGCCGGTGACGAGCGCGAGCGCGATCAGACAGCGCGCGTTATCGGTGCCGTGGGTGTGCTGCGAGATCCCCATGCCCCAGAAGATGATCGACGCCTTGGCACGGGCGTAGAGCCGCGCGACCCTGCGCAGGGTCTCCGCGTCGATGCCGCAGATCACGGCCATCTTTTCCGGCGCGTAGTCGCGCACGTGCTCGCGCAGCTTGTCAAAATCCTCAGTGTGCGCCTGGATGTATTGCCGGTCGGTGAGGCCCTCCTCGACGATCGTATGCAGCAGCGCGTTCAAAAGCGCCACATCGCGCCCGGGCGTAAAGCACAGCATGTGCGTCGCATGGCGCGCCATGACCTCGCCGCGCGGGTCCATGACGATGAGCGTCGCGCCGCGTTTTGTCGCCTGCTTGAAAAAGGTCGCGGCGACCGGGTGGTTTTCGGTCGGGCGGGCGCCGATGATGATGATGACCTCGGCGTCCTTGGCCGCCATAAAAGGCGCTGTAACCGCGCCCGAGCCGATCCCCTCCATCAGCGCCGCCACCGAAGAGGCATGGCACAGCCGCGTGCAGTGATCGACATTGTTGCTGCCAAAGCCGGTGCGCACGAGTTTCTGGAACAGATAGGCTTCCTCGTTTGACCCCTTGGCCGAGCCAAAGCCGGCGAGCGCGTCCCGGCCCCGCTCGTCGCGCAGGCGTTTGAGACCCGCGGCGGCGCGATCCAGCGCTTCCTCCCAGGTGGCCTTGCGGAAATGCGTATAGGGGTTGGCCGGATCGATCGCGGTGTCGTGCTTCCCGACGCCGTCCTTGCGGATCAGGGGTTCGGTCAGGCGGTCGGGGTGGTGGACATAATCAAAGCCAAAGCGGCCCTTGACGCAGAGCCGGTTGAGGTTGGAAGGGCCTTCGCGGCCATCGACCGCGACGATGCGGTTGTCCTTGATCCTGAAGGTCAACTGACAGCCGACCCCGCAGTAGGGGCAGACGCTGTCGACCTCGCGATCGGGCAGATTTGCGGCAATACCGTTGCTGTCGACCAGCAAGGCTTCCTGCAACGCCCCGGTCGGGCAGGCTTGCACGCACTCGCCGCAGCCGACACAGGTGCTCGCCCCCATCGGATCGTCAAAGTCAAAAATGATCTTTTCGTGCCAGTTGCGCCCCTTCATCCCGATCACGTCGTTGACCTGGACCTCGCGGCAGGCGCGCACGCAGAGTGTGCATTGGATGCAGGCGTCGAGCTGCACTGCCATCGCCGGGTGGCTGCGGTCGGGCGCCGGCGCGGCATGGCGCGGAAAGCGGCTGCCGACGATCTCCAGCCTGTCGGCCCATTGCCAGAAGCGCGAGCCGGGATCGTGCGCAGCGGCGCGCGCCGGCTGATCGGCAAGCAGCAGTTCGAACACCATGCGGCGCGAGAAGCGGGCGCGCTCGCTCGCGGTTGAGACCTTCATCCCCGGCGTCGGCTGGCGGATGCAGGAGGCGGCGAGCACCCGTTCTCCGTCGATCTCGACCATGCAGGCGCGGCAATTGCCGTCGGCGCGATAGCCCGGTTTTGGCAGCCAGCACAGATGCGGGATCTCGATCCCGCGGCGGTTGGCGACCTGCCAGATCGTCTCGCCCGGCTGGGCCTCGACCTCGGTGCCGTCAAGAGTAAAGCGGATGGGATCGGTCATCTCTGGCCTCCTTCCGACAGCACGTCATCGCGGAAATGCGTCAGCACCATCTTGACCGGGTTCATCGCCGCCTGTCCCAGACCGCAGATCGAGGCGTCGCTCATCACCCGCGTCAGTTCCCGCAGCAGATCCTCGTTCCACTGCGCAGCGCTCATCAGCTTGACCGCCTTTTCGGTGCCGGCGCGGCAGGGCGTGCACTGCCCGCAACTCTCGTCCTCAAAAAAGCGCAACAGGTTGAGCGCCACCTTTTTCATGTCATCCTTGTCGGACAGCACGACGACCGCGCCCGAGCCGACAAAGCACCCCTCCCCGTCGAGCGTACCAAAATCGAGCGGGATGTCGGCCTTTGTCGCCGGCAGAATGCCGCCCGAGGCGCCGCCCGGCAGATAGCCCTTGAAGACATGGCCGGGGAGCATGCCGCCGCAGAACTCGTCGATCAACTCCCGCGCGGTGATCCCGGCCGGCGCCAGCTTGACGCCCGGTTCCCGCACCCGTCCCGACACCGAGAAGGCGCGCAGCCCTTTGCGGCCACTGCGACCCTGCTCTATGAACCATTCCGGCCCCTTCTCAACAATGTCGCGCACCCAATAGAGCGTCTCGACATTGTGGCACAGGGTCGGCCGGCCAAAGAGACCGACCTGGGCGGGAAACGGCGGCCGCTGCCGCGGCAGCCCGCGCTTGCCCTCGATGCTCTCCAGCATCGCCGATTCCTCGCCGCAGATATAGGCCCCGGCGCCGCGGCGCAGATGGATCCGGACGGAGCCGGTCAACCCGGCCTGTTCGAGCCGAATGATTTCGCGTTCGAGGATCGCGCGGCACCGGGGATATTCGTCGCGCAGATAGATGTAGGCATCGGCGGCATCGACCGCCCAGGCGGCGATCAGCATGCCTTCGAGAAAACGGTGCGGGTCGGTTTCGAGAAAATGGCGGTCCTTGAAGGTGCCGGGTTCGCCCTCGTCGGCGTTGACCGCGAGGAGACGCGGCGCCGGCTCGGCTCGCACCAGGCGCCATTTGCGCCCGGCCGGAAACCCGGCGCCGCCGAGCCCTCGGAGCCCCGAATGTTCGAGCGTGGCGATGATGTCCTCGGCCCGTCGCTCGCCGGCGCGGCAGGCGGCGAGCAGCCGGTAGCCGCCCGCCGCGCGATAGGCGTCGAGACCGGCATAGGCGGGGATGACGGAGTGGGTGTCGCCGGCGACGGCGGCGGCGACGCTGTCGGCGCTCGCGTGCTCGTGCAGCGCGTGGCCGACCGCAACGACCGGCGCGTTATGGCAGCCGCCCATGCACGGGGCGCGCATGACGCGCACGTTGTCGCCGAGCCGGCCGCGCAATGCGGCCAGGAGGTCGAGACCGCCAAAGAGTTCGCAGGTGAGACTGTCGCACACCCGCACGGTCACCGGCGGCGGCGCCTTCTCATCATCCATGACGATGTCAAAATGGGCGTAAAACGAGGCGACCTCATAGACCTCGACGAGGGATAATCGCATCTCCTCGGCGAGCGCCGCAAGATGGCGGGCGTGCAAGCACCCATACTTGTCCTGCACGAGATGCAGGTGCTCGATCAGGAGGTCGCGCCGGCGCTCGCGCGCGCCGAGCAATTCCTGCACCTCGGCGAGCGCCGCGGGATCGACCTGCCGCCCCTTCGGGTGATCGGCGGTCCGCCGCCGTCCCGAACCCGGGTGGATGCGGCGATCGTGTCGTGCTGCAAGAGCCAAGGGATGAGCCTCACTAATTGTCCCTCACCCGCCCGCGCTTTCAGCGCGGGCCCCTCCCTCTCCCCGCGCGGGGAGAGGATCGGGGTGAGAGGCTATCTTATACCGCGCCGTCCTTGTGCAGGGTGGCGATGTCGTCGGCGCCGTAGCCGAGCCAGGCCAGGACCTCGTCGGTGTGCTCGCCCAGAAGCGGCGAGCGCTTTACCGTGACCGGCGAGTCGGACAGGTTGATCGGCGAGCCGACCTGAACATAGCGCCCGCGCGTCGGATGGTCGATGCGGACCAGCATACCGCGCTTGTAGAGCGACTCGTCCTCATAGATGTCCTTCATCGACAGGATCGGGCCGCACGGCACGTTGGCATCGTTCAAGGCCTGCATGACCTCGAACTTGCCCTTGCTCATCGTCCATTTCTCGACGATCGCAAAGCAGTCGAGGATATGCGGCAGGCGCGCCTCGGGCGTCGCGTAATCGGGATGGGCGATCAGCTCCTCGCGGCCGCAGAGCTTCATCAGCGGTTCCCAGGAGGGCGGCTGGATGATGACATAGACCCAGTCGTTTGGCCCGCCGGGCGCGCAGCGCAGAGCGGCGCCGGGCTGGCCGCCGCCCGAGGCGTTGCCGGCGCGCGGCACCGCCTCGCCAAATTCCCTGTTCGGATATTCCGGCAGCGGTCCATGCGCGAGACGCTGCTGATCGCGCATCTTGACCCGGCACAGGTTGAGAACGGCATCGGTCATCGCCACCTCGACGCGCTGGCCCCGTCCGGTACGCTCGCGCTGAAAGAGGGCGGCGAGGATGCCGGCAACGACGTGGACGCCGGTGCCGCTGTCGCCGATCTGGGCGCCGCCGACGGTCGGCGGGCCGTCCTCCCAGCCGGTTGTGCTGGCCGCCCCGCCCATGCACTGCGCGACATTCTCATAGGCCTTGCAATCGGCATAGGGGCCGGGACCAAAGCCCTTGATCGAGGCGTAGATGACGCGCGGGTTCAATTCCCGAAAGTGTTCCCAGGTGAAACCCTGGCGATCGAGCACGCCGGGGCCGAAATTTTCCAGGATCACGTCGCACTTGCGCACCAGATCCTCGATGATTCTTTTTCCCTTTGGCGATTTCAGATTGACGGTGATGCTGCGCTTGTTCGCGTTCAGCATGGTGAAATAGAGGCTGTCGGCGCCCTTCACATCCTGCAACTGGCCGCGGGTGATGTCGCCGCGCCCGGGCATCTCGATCTTGATCACATCGGCGCCCATCCAGGCCAGGAGTTGCGTCGCCGTCGGCCCCGCCTGGACATGGCCGAAATCGAGGATGCGTACACCTTCGAGGGCTTGGGTCATGGGTGGCTCTCTTCGCCTGTCTCGTCGGGGCCAGTGGGCCTTCAGCCACCGGGCTTGACCCGGTGGCTGATCGGGTCCTCTCCGGCTGGCCTCGGGCCTGTCTGAGGTATATGGTATACCAGAAATCGAGACAACCCGGTTTTGCGGACCGCCGGGCCTTTCGCCCCCAAAAACGCGGCCGGCGCGGCGCCATCGAGCGCGACGGCTCGGTTGACGGAAGGGGCCAAATCTCCTTACCTGCTCCCACTCTCGGAGGGATGAACGATATGAGCGAAGCGGATCGGCCAGGGGAGATGACGGACGGCTTTCATCTGATGGTGGAGGCTTTGAAGCTGAACGGGATCGACACGATCTTTGGGGTGGCCGGCATCCCGATCACCGATCTGTTGCGTCTGGCGCAGGCCGAGGGCATCCGCTATTTCGGCTTTCGCCACGAGCAGTCGGCCGGCAACGCCGCTGCGATCGCCGGGTTTCTGACGCGGAGGCCAGGCGTCTGCATGACCGTCTCGGCGCCCGGTTTTCTCAACGGCCTGGTTGCGCTCGCCAATGCCACGACCAACTGTTTTCCGATGATCCTCGTCAGCGGGTCGAGCGATCGCGCGATCGTCGATCTCGAACAGGGCGATTACGAGGAACTCGACCAGTTGAACGCCGCCCGGCCCTACGCCAAGGCGGCCTATCGCATCAACCGGCCGCAGGACATCGGCGTCGGCCTCGCGCGGGCGATCCGCGCTGCCCTGTCCGGGCGCCCGGGCGGGGTCTATCTTGATCTGACGGCGGCGGTGCTGGGCGCGGCGCTCGACGCGGAGACGGCGCGACAATCGCTGGTGCAGGTCGTCGATCCGGCGCCGGCACAACCCCCGGCACCGGACGCGGTCGCGCGCGCCCTTGACCTGCTCGCCCACGCCGAGCGTCCGCTGGCGATCCTCGGCAAGGGCGCCGCCTATGCGCAGGCGGACGCCGACATCCGCGCCTTTATCGAGACGACCGGCATCCCCTTTCTGCCGATGTCGATGGCCAAGGGCCTCCTGCCCGACGACCATCCGCAATCGGCCGCCGCCGCGCGCTCCTATGCGATCGGCAACGCCGACGTGGTGATGCTGGCGGGGGCGCGCCTCAACTGGCTGTTGTCGCACGGCAAGGCTCCGCTGTGGTCGCCGAACACGCGCTTTGTCCAGGTGGACATTGCGCCAACCGAGATCGACAGCAACCGGGCGATCGCCGCGCCGATCGTCGCCGACATCGGCTCCGCGTTTGCCGCGCTCAACGCCGCGTTGAAACCGGGGCAGATCCGGCGCCAGACGGCCTGGCTCGACGAGATCGGCAAGCGCAAGGCACAGAACGTCGAACGCATGGCCGCGCGCCTCAACGCCGATCCCAGCCCGATGAATTTTTCTTCGGCCTTGCGCGCGGTGCGCCATGCGCTGGCCGCCCACCCCGACGCCTATGTCGTCAACGAGGGCGCCAACACCCTCGATTTTGGCCGCAACATCCTCGACATGCAGCAGCCCCGCCACCGCCTTGACAGCGGCACCTGGGGCGTCATGGGGATCGGCATGGGCTACGCCGTCGGCGCTGCTGCGGTGACGGGCAAGCCGGTGGTCGCCGTCGTCGGCGACAGCGCCTTTGGCTTCAGCGCCATGGAGATCGAGACGATCTGCCGCTACGGGCTGCCGGTAGCGACGGTTGTCTTCAACAACAACGGCATCTATCGCGGCGATCCCGCCGGCCAGCCCTATTCGCCGACCGGCCTCCTGCGGGACGCGCGTTACGAGAAGATCATCGAGGCGTTTGGCGGGAGGGGCTATCACGTGACCGATACGCCGGGCCTCACCCGCTCTTTGAGCGAGGCGCTCGCCTCGGGCAAGCCGGCGCTGATCAACGCCGTCATCGACCCGACGGCGGGCACCGAGAGCGGGCACATCCAGAGCCTCAACCCGAGAAGCGCCGCGACCCGGCGGACATGAAACCGCGCGCGGCCCGGCCGGCGGCCGCGCTTACGCGCTGTCGCGAAACTCGCCGCAGCGCTCGACGTGGGCGGCGAGATCGAGGGTGTGCTGGCGCACCAGACGCTCGGCCAATTCGGTGTCGCGCCGCTCGATCGCCTCGATGATCCGCCCGTGATCGGCAACCGAGCGGGCCGCCCGGTTGTCCTGATGGATCGTCACCGCGCGGATCGCGCGCATGTGGAGAAACAGGTTCTCGCTCATCTCGGAGAGGAGCGCGCAGCCGCCGAGGCGGATGATTGCCTGGTGAAAGGCGATATTGGCGTCCGAGTATTCGCCGAGATGGGCGGGGTCCGGAGCCCCGGCAAAGGCGTCCATCAGGCGCCGCAGACCGGCGATGTCGGCAGCGGCGGCGTGGAGCGTGGCGAGCCGCGCCGCCATGCTTTCGAGCGCCGCCCATACGGTGATCATCTCGACGATTTCGCGCTTTGTCTTGCGCACGACAAAGATGCCGCGGCGCGGCAGCGTGCGGACAAAGCCTTCCTGTTCGAGAAGGGTCATCGCCTCGCGGATCGGGGTGCGGCTGACCCCCAACTCCTGCGACAGGCGGCGCTCGTCGAGACGGACCTCGCCCGCCTGCCCATAGATGTCCATCGCGGTGATCGCCCGCTTCAGCGCGCAATAGGCTTGTTCGCGAAAGCTCGGCGGCACATCGAGCCGCTTGACGGCGAGCTTGGCGGCGGGCGCCATCAGAAGGCCGGACGCGGGAACAGTTCCATGACCTCAGGTATAACGTATACCAGAGAGCCGACGCAAGACGCGCCGCCGCACGAGCCGCGCCGCGCCTCAAGGCACGAACCCGGACCCGGGAATTTCGAATCTCTTGCCGAAGCCCGTGTCCCCGATTTCCCGGTCAGCCGACGGCGCTGCTCAGGATCGGACCAAACCGGTGGAAGCGCTCGCCTTCAAAGCGTTCCATCTGGACCTGGTCGATCGCCACGAAATCGCTCGGGCTGGTGTTGACCGTGATGCCGGGCAGCAGCATCGGCAATTCGAGATGGTGCAGATTGGCCGCCTGCTTCATCACGTTTTCGCGGGTCAGATCATCCCCGCATTGCTTGAGCACCTGAACGACCGTCGCAGCGTTCGAGGGCCCCCATGCGTTATAGATATCGGTCTTGTCGCCGTGGGGGTCATACTTGTCCATGAACGAGACCCACCACTTGTAGCCTGGATCGTCCTTCCATTCGGGATCGGTGGGGTCCTTGAAGGAATTATCCGAAATGACGCCCTGACCATTCTCGAAACCCGCCGGCTTCATCGTCTCCCCCACCGAAGCGGTGCCGCCGATCAGGATTCGCAGCGGCTTCCATTTGATTTCCGCCGCCTTGCGGATCGCCTGGGCGGCGAATTTGGGGAGCGCGATCATGACCATGACATCGCAGCCCGCCGCCTTCATGCTGACGATCTGTGAATCGACGGTGGGATCGGTGGTCTCATAACTCGCCTTGATTTTGACCATCGCGGCGGCTTTGTCGCCCAGTCCTTCGAGGACACCGTTCAGGTAGTCCTTGCCAAAATCGTCATTCTGATAAAGGATTCCGACCTTGCCGTCGGGTTTATGCTTCAAAATGTAGCCGGCGTAAATCTGGCCCTCGCCGCGATAGCTCACCAGAAAGCCCATGGTCCAGGGGTGGCCCTTGGGGTCGTCCCACTTTGAGGCGCCGGTAAAGAGCATCAGTTGCGGGACTTTATGCTCGTTCATGTAACGCCAGACCGCGGTATTGGTCGGGGTCCCGACAGCGCCCTCGATAAAGAGAACGTTGTCATCCTCGACCAGCTTGCGCGTCATCTCCACGGTTTTTGGCGGCGAATAGCTGTCATCGTAAGAAATGAATTTGATCTTGCGGCCGTTGACGCCGCCCTGATCATTGATCATCTTGTAATAGGCGGCCATGGACAGGGGAATAGCGCTGGCGCTCGCGTAGGGGCCGCTATAGGGGCCGGTGTTGCCGATCTTGATTTCGCTGTCGGTGACGCCGGGGCCGTATTGCTTGGCGGCGCGCGCCGGCCGGGCGAAGAGGGTCGCCCCGCCCAGGGCCAGTGCGGCCGGGGCGGCAGCGAGAATCGTGCGACGCGTCAGACGCTTCATGGCGACCTTCCGTTGATGAGCCAATTATTCAGCCGTTTTCTTGATATCGCCCGGATGCGGGACCGCCGGGCGCCGATTTCTCCATTGCCTTGAGATATAACGGATGCCGGAGAGCCGGCGCAAGACGCGGCGCCGCGCTTCAAGACACGAACCCGGACCCGGGAATTTCGAATCTCTTGCCGAAACCCGTGTTCCCGATTTCCCGGTCAGCCGACGGCGCTGCCCAGGATCGGACCAAACCGTTGGAAGCGATCGCCTTCAAAGCGCTCCATCTGGACCTGCTTTATCGGCGCGAAATCGGTCGGACTGGTGTTGACGGTGATCCCGGGCAGCAGCATCGGCAATTCGAGATGGTGCAGATTCGCCGCCTGCCGCATCACATTTTCGCGGGTCAGATCATCGCCGCATTGCTTGAGCACCTGAACGATCGTCGCGGCATCCGATGGGCCAAACACGTTAAACATATCGCTCTTGTCGCCGCTCGGGTAATACTTGTCCATGAACGAGGCCCACAACTTGTAGCCTGGATCGTCCTTCCATCCGGGATCGGTGGGGTCCTTGAAGGAATTATCCGAAATGACGCCCTGGCCATTTTCGAAACCTGCCGGCTGCATCGTCTCCCCGACCGAGGCGACGACGCCGGCCAGGATGTGCAGCGGCTTCCATTTGATTTCCGCCGCCTTGCGGATCGCCTGGGCGCCGAATTTGGGGGCCGCGATGTTGACAAAGACATCGCAGCCCGCCGCCTTCAGGGCGATAATCTGCGAGTCGACGGTGGGGTCGGTGGTCTCGTAACTGGCCTTGAGCTTGATCATCGCGGCCGCCTTGTCGCCCAGCCCGGCGACAACGCCGTTCAGGTAGTCCTTGCCGAAATCGTCGTTCTGAAAAAGTATTCCGACCTTGCCGTCGGGTTTGTGCTTGAGAATGTAACCACCGTAAATCTGACCCTCGCCGCGATAGCTCACCAGAAAGCCCATGGTCCAGGGGTGGCCCTTGGGGTCGTCCCACTTTGAGGCGCCGGTAAGGATCATCAATTGCGGGACCTTCTTCTGGTTCATATAATGCCAGATCGCGGTGTTGGTCGGAGTCCCCTCGCCACCGGCGATAAACAGAACCTGGTCTTCCTCGACCAGCTTGCGCGTCATTTCGACGGTCTTTGGCGGCGAATAGCCGTCGTCATAAGAGATGAAGTTGATCTTGCGGCCGTTGATACCGCCCTCTTCGTTGATCATCTTGAAATAGGCGGTCATGGACTTGGCTTGAGTGCCGGTGTCCGCAAGCGGGCCGCTGTAGGGACCGGTGTTGCCGATCTTAATTTCGCTGTCGGTGACGCCGGGGCCATAGTGCTTGGCGGCGCGGGCCGGCCGGGCGAAGAGGATCGCCCCGCCAAGGGTCAGTGCGGCCGGGGCGGCGGCGAGAATGGTGCGACGCGTCAGATGCTTCATGGCGACCTTCCGTTGGTGAGCCAATTATTCCGGCGTTTTTCGACCTCGCCCGGCTGCGGGATCGCCGGACTCTCAATTTCTCCATGACCTTCAGGTATAACGGATGCCGGAGAGCCGGCGCAAGACGCGG
>JBOHMF010000128.1:0-10480 GCA_050730055.1 Allostellaceae bacterium | reverse complement strand
GGGTAAGGGGGGTTGCTCTTCCCTCACCCGCCTCACTACGCTCGGCACCCTCTCCCGCGATGCGGGAGAGGGGTGGATTGGAAGGGAGCGGCAGAATGCCCCATTACGCGATCGGCGAGCCGGTCAAGCGCGAGGAGGACCGGCGGCTTGTCACCGGCCGCGGCCGCTATGTCGATGACGTGCGCGCGGCCCGCGAGGCGCGCGGCACTGTCCTGCGCTCGCCGCACGCGCACGCCCGCATCCGTAGTCTCGATGCGGGTCCGGCGCGCGCCATGCCCGGCGTCCTCGCCGTGCTGACCGGGGAGGATCTGCGCCGCCGCGGTCTCGGCACCTTGCGCCCCGGCGTGCCGCGGCGAAAGCATGACGGCTCGCCGGCTTTTGTCTGTCCGCAGCCGCTCCTGGCGCAAGGCACCGTGCGCTGTGTCGGCGACCCCGTCGCCTTTGTCGTCGCCGAAAGCCTGAACGCGGCCAAGGACGCCGCCGAACGGATCGCGATCGACTACGAGATCCTGCCGGCGGTGACAAGCGCCGAGGCGGCGCTCGCGCCGGGCGCACCGGTGGTGTGGGCCGACAACCCCGGCAACGAGGCGTTTTTTCACCAGACCGGCGACAAGGCCGCGGTCGAGACGGGTTTTGCCCGGGCCGCGCATGTCGTTTCGCATCGCGCCCAGCTCAACCGGGTCACCGCCAACCCGATGGAGCCGCGCGGCTGTCTCGCCGAATACGATCCGGGCGAGGAGCGCTATACGATCCGCTGCACGGTGCAGTCGGTGCACGCGACGCGCGACGCGCTTGCCGGGCAGGTCTTCCGGCTGCCGTACCACCGCTTTCGCGTCGTCTGCGACAGCATGGGCGGCGGCTTTGGCATGAAGGGCGGCTGCTATCCCGAATATGCGCTCTCGTTGTGGGCGTCCGAGGTCACCGGGCGTCCCGTGCGCTGGATCGCCGAGCGCAGCGAGGGTTTTCTCTCCGACGAGCAGAGCCGCGGCAGCGTTATCGACAGCGAGTTGGCGCTTGACGCGGAAGGAAAATTCCTCGCCGTGCGGGTGCGCTGGACGGCGGCGATCGGCGCCTATTATTCGACCGACCGGCCGACGATCCCGCTTGTGATCGGCCTCGGCTGTCTCGTCAATACCTACACGATGCCGGCGGTTCACGCCGAGGTCACGGCAGCCTTGACTAACACGATGACGATTGCCCCCTATCGCGGCGGCAGCCGACCGGAACCGCTCTTTGTCATCGAGACGCTGATCGACGCGGCGGCGCGCGCGCTCGGCCTCTCCTCCGCCGAACTCAGGCGCCGCAACACGATCCCCGCCGGCGCGATGCCCTACCGTACGCCGCTCGGGCAGAGTTATGACAATGGCGATTTTCCCCAGAACCTCGCGATGTGCCTGCGCCTTGCCGGTTATGACGGGATCGCCGAACGGCGCCGCGCCGCGCAGGCGCGCGGCAGGATCCTCGGGGCCGGCGTCGCCACCACCGTCGCATCGAGCGGCGGACGCGAGTACGAGCATGCCGAGATCCGCTTTGATCCCGCCGGCGGTATCACCCTCATCTGCGGCAGCATGGATCACGGCCAAGGGCACGGCACGACCTTCAAGCAGGTGCTCTCGGACAAGCTCGGCATCGATGCCGATCTGATCCGCTACCGCTTTGGCGACAGCGACGTGGTGACGATGGGGGTTGGCACTTTTGGCTCGCGCTCGGCGCAGATGGCCGGGTCGGCGATCGTCGTCGCCGCCGACCGGCTGATCGAGCGGGGCCGGCGCATCGCCGCGCACATGCTCGAAGCCGCGGCCGATGATGTGAGTTTTGAGCGCGGCCGTTTTGTCATTGCCGGCACCGACCGCGCGGTCGCGCTCGCCGAGGTCGCGCGCGCCGCCTTTCACGCCAACCATCTGCCCGACGGGGCCGAGGTCGGCTTTAGCGAGCGCGCCAATTTCGGGCCGGAAGGCTCGGCCACGTTTCCCTCCGGCGCGCATTTCTGCGAGGTCGAGATCGACCAGGAAACCGGCAGGGTCGCGGTGACGCGCTATTGCACGGTCGATGATGTCGGGACGGTGCTGAACCCGCTCCTGTGCGAAGGACAGATCCAGGGCGGCATCGTCCAGGGTCTCGGGCAGGCTCTGCTGGAAGACATCGTCTATGATCCGGCAAACGGACAACTCCTGGCCGGATCATTCCAGGATTACGCCATGCCGCGGGCCGACGATTTCCCCGCTTTTACGCTCGCCGGCAACAACCACCCGAGCGACCGCAATCCGCTGGGCGTCAAGGGCGTCGGCGAGAACGGCACCCTGGGCGCATTGCCGGCGGCGATCAACGCCGTCAACGACGCGCTGGCGCAACTCGGCGCGCCCGAGGTGACCTTGCCGGC
Organism: Allostellaceae bacterium; assembly: GCA_050730055.1. Lineage (GTDB taxonomy): Bacteria > Pseudomonadota > Alphaproteobacteria > ATCC43930 > CGMCC-115725 > AP-15. The sequence goes on along the minus strand of JBOHMF010000128.1, from coordinate 8,100 downwards.
GACCAGCGAGAAGGTGTGGCGCGCCTTGCGCACGGCGCCGCCTGCCGGCTGATCGGGGGCGCGGGGCAAAGCCGCGCCTCGGCTCAGCGTGCTTCCGGCCGCGCGAGAAAGATCCGATGCGTCAGATAGGAAAACCACACGCGCCGTCCGCGCAGAAAATCGAGACCGAGCACGATATCGGCGTCGGGCAGGTTGAGGGCGGTGACGATCAGGACCGGGTCGCGCACGGTGTCGCCGCCGACCCGCAGCCACGCGAAACGGTGGGCGTGCGCCTCCATCGGCGCCGCGGAAACGCCGCGTAGCCTCGCCGCGGGATCGCCGGAAATCTCGGCTTTTGAGAGGCCGAGGCGGGCGGCGGCCGCGGTGTCGATCGTCGAGACCTGGGCGCCGGTGTCGATAAACGCAAAGAGCTTGTGGCCGTCGAGCGCGACCGGGAAAAACAGCCGGTCGTCGATCGAGAGGTTGGCCGGGATCGTCGTGTAGGCGCTCCGCCATGGTGGGCGCGCGGGTCCGCAGCCGGGTGGGTACAAGGCCAGGCGGCCCTCGGCGAGGTCGAGATCGACATCAAAATGCGATAGAAAATCGCCGCCGAGCAGACCCGCCGGCTGCGCCCCCGCGACGCTCGGCAGCGTCAGCGAGCCAACAAGGACAAAAAAATTCCTGACCGCGCTGTCGCCGACAGAGAGGCTCCCGATCCGCGCCTGGCCGGTCGCGACACCGCCGCTGACGCTGCGCAGGCTGTGCGGATAGGCATAATGTCCCTTGAGGCCAAGCCGGGCGGCGGCGGCGGCGGTCAGCACCGTTTCCTCGGCTCCGGTGTCGAGGATCAGCGGCGCCGCGGCTCCGTTGATCGTCGCGGTGACAAGCGGCAGACCGCGGAACATCTGGACCGCCCCCGCGCCTTGGGAAGGCGCCGGGCAGGACCCGCCGGTCGGTGCGGCCTGGCCGCGCTGGGCGCAGAACAGCAGAACCAGGGCGATGCCGAGACTTCTGACAAATGCGGCCACCGCGACCTCCCGACCACCACCCAGGGCGGGTTCTTCTTTTCCCTGTTGTACTACGCCCCGCCGTGGCGCCGATAGCGCCGGTCAGTGCGGGCAGCAACCGCTAATGATGGTAAAAAATCGGCCGATTTTACATGGAACTATTGACAACCCGGCGCCGCACCCGTTCGATATGCGCTCGTACAGCGAATGACGGCGCGCTCGGTTGCGTTTTCCGGGCGCGCCACCGCCCCGCCAGGTGAGTGGCTGGATCACTTCCGGCTCTTACAACCAAGTCTTGAATCTGAATATCGAGATCAACGGTGCTCACGACATCACCACCTGGCTGCAAAATGTCGGACACATGAACCGAAATCGGACATTGCCGTCTGTCGCACAGGGAAATTTTATCCTGGTTAAAGATTTTGATACCTGAGCAAAACGGGAGGGTGGCTTATGGATGCATCGTTACCGCGCGCGGCAGTGCTTGCTGCGATGCTCAGCCTGCCGGCGTTTGCCGTGGCGATGGCTGGCGGCCGGCCCACGGCGACGCAGCAACTCGATCGCGTCGCCTATGCCGTCTACGGGGCGGAGTCGAGCCACGGCACAAACCCTGCGATGTGGCGCCCCGACCCGGCCGGGCCGCAGGGGCCGATGCAGGTCACAGCCAAGGCGGCCACCGATGTCGGCAGCGGCGACCGCTTTGACCCCACGCAGAACCGCACCATCGGCCGGGCCTATCTGGCGCAGCTTTACCGGCGCTACGGCAATTGGCCGGAGGCGATCGCCGCCTACAACTGGGGCATCGGCAATGTCGACAAGTGGATCAAGACCGGGCGCCCGGCCGACAACAAGGCCCTGAGCGGCGTCGTTGCCTATCTGCGCCGCGTCCTGCGCAACAGCGGGCTGTGCAGCGGCCCGGCGGCCGTCCGCAATTGCGGGAAGCAATTCCTCGGCGCGCACGGGGCGGGCTGGTGGGCGGCTTTGGCGACCTATCGCGGCGGCGGCGCCCGCGCCCGCTCCGAGGCGGCCACGTTTGACCGGGCCCTGGTGCGGGCGACAGTGCTGGCCCGGCGATTTGGCACCGAGCAGGCCAAGCTCGACCTCAAGCTCGATTTTCTCCGGCCCTGAAAGGACCATCGCTGCGCCTATGGCGCCGCGGGCGGCCTCTCCTGCCCCGCTGCGCCCGTCTCGGCGCCACCAGCTCCCTCGGCCGGGATCGCCCGATGGTGATGCGGCGCGGGTCTGCCGGCGAGCGGCGGCAGACGTTTGGCCTCTTCCAGATCGACCCCGATACCCTGCGCCACCCGCCGTCCGTAATCCTCGTCGCAATGCCAGAAATGCCAGACCATGCGCAGCTGGAGAGGCCGCGGGCACGGCTTCAGACCGGCGACGAGATTGTCGATCAGGTCGTCGCGCTCCCCATCCGCAAAGCTGCGATAGCGCTCGCCGGCCTGCCGGTAATCGTCGGCCGTGCGGCGCATCGGATAGCGGCCAAGCGGGCCGGCGACCGGCTGGTGATACTCGTGGTCCGGCGGCGGCGCTTCGCCGAGACCGCCCTGCGAACTCGGCTCATAGTTGATGTGCCTGTTCTCGCCGCCGCTATCGACATAGGCAGCCATCTGGCCGTCGCGCTGATTGGTGCGCGCCGGCACCCGTGGCGCGTTGATCGGCAGTTGCAGATAGTTCGCTCCGACGCGATAGCGCTGCGTGTCGGAGTAGGACAAGGTACGGCCTTGCAGCATCTTGTCGTCGGAAAAGTCGATGCCGTCGACCAGCACGCCGGTGCCAAAGGCGGCCTGCTCGGTCTCGGCGAAGACATTGTCCGGGTTGCGATCGAGCACCATGCGCCCGACCGGCAGCAGCGGGAACCTGTCTTCCGGCCACAGCTTGGTGTCATCGAGCGGGTCAAAGTCCAATTCGGGGTGGTCGCCGTCGGTCATCAATTGGACGCACAGCTCCCATTCCGGATATTCGCCGCGTTCGATCGCCTCATACAGGTCGCGGGTGGCATGGCCCGTATCGCGCGCCTGGATCGCGGCGGCCTCCCGGCTTGTCAGGTTCTTGGCGCCAAGCTTTGAAAGCCATTGGAACTTGCACAGATGCGCCACGCCCGCCTCGTTGACGAGCTTGTAGGTATTGACGCTCGATCCGTCCATGTGTCGGTAGTCGGCCGGGATCCCCCACGGGCTCTGCACCCAGGTCACCATATGCAGCGCCTCCGGGTGGAACTGCACAAAGTCGAAAAAGCGCCAGGATTCCTGCCGGTTGGTCACCGGGTCCGGCTTGAAGGCGTGCACCATGTCCGGGAACTTGATCGCGTCGCGGATAAAGAAAATCCGCAGATTGTTGCCGACCAGGTCCCAGTTGCCCGCCTCGGTGTAGAACTTGACCGCAAAGCCGCGCGGGTCGCGCGCCGTTTCGGGCGAATCCCGACCGCCGATCACGGTCGAGAAGCGGACAAAGACGGGGGTTCGTGTTGCCGCCTCGGTGAGGACCTTGGCGCGGGTGTAGCGGGTCGCCGGCTGGTCGCCGATCCGGCCCGAGACCTCAAAATAGCCGTGGGCCCCGGTGCCGCGCGCGTGCACCACCCGTTCGGGGATGCGCTCGCGGTCAAAATGCGTAATCTTTTCGATGAACTGATAGTTTTCCAGGGTGGCTGGACCGCGTTCGCCGACCGTGCGCAAGTTCTGGTTGTCGGACACGGGATGGCCCTGCCGGGTTGTCAGGATGGGATCTCTGTCGGTCATGGCTGTTCTCTCGCAAGGGACGGGGTTGCCTCGCGCGGATGGCAGGAGCGGAGGCAGTCGAAAATGAACTTCATATTCATAATAAAGAGTGGCACACCCGCCAACCGCACGTCAACCTCCGGCCGCGCGGCCAAAGCGGACAATCGCTCTCATTGGACCGGGCGATGATCCCCCCGAGCGTGCGCCTGCCAAAGAATCATCAACTCGTGCTCGGCGTGGTTCGGTCCCAGGGTCCGGGCGTCCACGCCACCACGATCGAGATTTTCGCCGCGGCCAAGCGCCGGCAGCCCGGCATCGGCTATTCGACGGTCTACCGCGGACTGACCCGGCTGCGCGATTGCGGGCTGATCCTGGAGGTTGCGATCCCCGGAACGGCCTCGGTCGTTTACGAGCCCGCGGCCGTCAGCCACGCGCATTTTCACTGCTGTCGTTGCGGCCGTATCGAGGATGTCGCCTTTACCCTGCCGCGCGCGACGCTGACCCGGATCGAAGACGCGAGCCGGCATCAGATCACCGGGACCACGCTGACCTTTCATGGCCTCTGTCGCCAGTGCCGCACGGAGACCGATCCGTCGCCCGCAGCGGTTGAGGGACCGGAATAGTCCCCCGCCGCTGCCCCGCCGCCGCAAAGAGAACGGGTCGCCGGAAAGGGCCCTGCCATCCTCTGTTCGCGTTATGATGGCCGCTGTCCGATCCGGCTGCGAGGAGGTTGGCGATGAACGCTGAGATGGCGATGGCAGAGGGCCGGACCGCGACCGACAGGCTCACCGTTCCGGCGGGAACCGATCTGATCGAATGGTATTTTGAAGAGGGCTGGACCGACGGTCTGCCGGTCGTGCCGCCGACCCGCGACAGGATCGATGCCTGCGTCGCAGCGCTGGGCGGCGCACCGCACCAGGTCGCGTGCAAGGTGCCGCCGCGCTGGGGCAGCCTCACCCGCGAAGTCCTGGCGATCAACATGGTGATGGCCGGCTGCAGGCCGGAATACGCCCCGGTTGTGCGCGCCGCGATGCTGGCGCTCGCGGCGCCGACCTTCAATCTGAACGGGGTGCAGGCGACGACCCACATGGCGGCGCCGCTCATCGTCGTCAACGGCCCGATCGCGCGCAAGATCGGCATGAATGGCGACTGCAACGCCTTTGGCTCGGGCAACCGCGCCAACGCGACGATCGGGCGGGCGGTGCGTCTCATTCTCTTGAACGTCGGCGGCGGCCGCCCCGGCGATCTTGACAAATCGACGCTCGGCCATCCCGGCAAATACACCTATTGCGTCGCCGAGAACGAGGCGCTCTCGCCATGGGCACCCTATCATGTCGAAAAAGGGTTCAGTCCCGAGGATTCGATCGTGTTTGTGCTGGCCGCCGAACCGCCGCACAGCGTCACCAATCATGTCGCCAATGATCCCGAGGGCATTCTTGACAGCATCGTTTCGGCAATGAGCACGATCGCTCACAACAACGCGGTCTCGGGCGGCCATTGCGCCGTCGTGATCGGCCCCGAGCACGCCCAGACGATCGCCGGCAAGGGCTGGAGCCGGCACGATGTCAAGAGCTATCTGGCGATGAATGCCCACAATCTCTTTCGCGAGATCGCTTTCGACCATCGCTACGGCCGGGTCTACAACCGCAACCTGCCAAAGTGGTATCGTCGCGATCTCGACTCCCGCATCCCGATCGTGCCCGATCCCGACCACATCCATCTCTTTGTCATCGGCGGCGCGGCCGGCCGGTTTTCCGCCTTTATCCCGGGCTGGGGCCACATGTCGGCGCCGGTGCTGCGCTCGATCGAGGAAGACGGCGCGGGGCGCGACCCGATCTGCGTCGATGGCACGTGCTATCTATGAATGGAGGGCAGAGCAATGACAGAGCCGGAACAGATCGTCTTTGACCCGCGCGGCGTCGTTGAGGGCGAGCGGGTGGCGTTGGCGCCGCGCGTCGCCGCACTTGGCGGGCTGCGCCTCGGCGTTCTCGACAATACCAAGTGGAACGCCGGCCGGCTGCTGCGCCAGACCGCGGCGCAACTCGACAAGGAGTATGGGTTTGCCGCGGTCGCTTATTACCGCAAGGAAAGTTTTTCAAAGAGCGCCGATCCGGCGCTCCTCGCCAGGATCGCGGCCGAGAACGACATCGTCCTGACCGCGATCGGCGATTGAGGGTCGTGCACCTCGTGCTGTACGCATGATGGAGTACGGCTGGAACAATCAGGTCGCCCGACGGCGGTTGTCGTCACCACCGAATTTGTCCACGAGGCCGCGATGCAGAAAGAGGCGCTCGGCATGCCCGATCTCGCCCCGGTCGTCATCGCCCACCCGCTCAGCACGCTTACGGAAGAAGCGATCGACCGGCGCGCCGCGGAGGCGGCGCCGCAATGCGCCGCGGTCTGGCTCGGCCGGGCGGAGTGATGCGGCGGCTCATCAGCCTCGATTGAGGGCTTCGGCCAGAACCTCGGCGGCGCGAAGGCACCCCTTGCGGCTCACGTCGAGATGAGTGACGGCGCGCACGATGTGCCGGCCAAAGGCCGAGACCAGAACATCGGCCGCGCGGGCGCGGGCGACGATGTGCTCCGCCTCGTCCTCGGTGCGGAAGATCACGATGTTGGTCTCGACCGTCTTGAGATCGAGCCGGACACCGGGGAGCGGCGCCAGGCGCTCGGCGAGGATGCGCGCATTCGCGTGATCCTCGGCGAGGCGGTCGCAATTGTGGTCGAGCGCGTAGAGACCGGCCGCGGCGAGGATGCCCGACTGACGCATCGCCCCGCCAAACATGCGCCGCGCCCGCGCCGCGCGCGCGATATCGGCGCGGCTGCCGGCCAGAAGGCTGCCGACCGGGCAGCCCAGTCCTTTTGACAGCGCCACGCCGACAAGGTCGAACGGCGCCGCCAGTTCGGCGAGCGGACGCCCTGTGGCGATTGCCGTGTTCCACAGCCGCGCGCCGTCGAGATAGCTCGCAAGACCGAGATCGCGCGCCGCGGTGCAAATGTCCTCGGCGCCGCGCTGCGGGAAGACGACCCCGCCGCCGCGATTATGCGTGTTCTCGACCGCCACCAATGTCGTCGGCGGAAAGACGATGTGGCCGCGCGGCTTTGCCGCTTCGCGCAGTTCCGCCGCGGTAAAGAGGCCACCTTGGCCGACAACCGTGAACTGCACGCCGGAATTGGCCGCGGCGGCACCGGACTCGTGCCAGACGACGTGCGCCTCCTCGCCGACGATCACGTCGTCGCCGGGCCGGGTCAGGATCTTGAGGGCGATCTGATTGGCCATCGTGCCGCTCGGCAGAAACAGCGCCGCCTCCTTGCCGAGCAGAAGGGCGATGCGGTCCTGCAAGCGGTTGACGCTCGGGTCCTCGCCGTACTGGTCGTCGCCGACCGGCGCCTCGGCCATCGCGCGCCGCATCGCGGCCGAGGGCCGCGTCACCGTGTCCGAGCGCAGATCGATCGCGGTCATCGCGTGTTTTCCTTATCAGAGGCCCATCAGTTCGAGCGCCGCCCGCCCGGCCAAGCCATAGGGATTGGCCAGCGTCTCCTGCAATTCGAAGTGATTGTAGTGCGCGCCGACGAGAAGCCGCACCGGCTTGCCGGCCTCGGCCACGGCGGCGGCAAAGTCGCGGCTCTGGCGCTGGAATTCGGGAGTTTCGAGCGTGCCATAGATGAGGACGAGCGGGGCATGGAGGCGGTCGAGATGGCGCAGTGGACTCAGTTCCTCGGTCGTTTTGTCGTCAAAATTCACATAGGCGCTGCGTTTTGACAGGCTGACCGGGGCCAATTCGTACATGCCGCTGAGAAGAAGGCCGCCCTTGATGACATCGGCCGGCAGGTCAAAGGCCCGTGGCCAGTCGGTGGTCAGCGCGACCCCCGCCAGATGCCCGCCCGAGGATTGGCCGCCGACATAAAGCCGCCCCGGATCGCCGCCAAACTGGACCGCGTTGCGAGCGACCCAGGCGATCGCCCGGCGCACCTGATCGGCCATCACCAGAAGGCTGCCGCCGACCTCCTGCACCCAGGAAAAATCCGGCACGACGTAATGCGCGCCGGCGTCCAGAAACATCTCGGCCGGAGGAGCGAATTCCTCGGCGCGGCCGCCGCGCCAGGCGCCGCCGTGGATAAAGACAAAGATCGGGGCCGGCGTCTTTGCAGTGCGGTAGATGTCGAGCGTCTCGATCGCAGTGGAGCCGTAGGCGACGCGCTCGGGTGTGCCGACGCGGGCGCGCGCCGCGGCGCTATTGGTCAGCCGCCTTTTGATCAAGTGCTCGCGGTTGGGCGCATAGGCGGCCTGGTCGTAGGCCGCGTCGAGCGCTGCCTGATCATAGTCGAGAAATACGCGCGGACCCGTCTCGGGCATCGTCCTCTCCGCTGCTCCGACCCGTCTCACA